>NZ_JBHTTQ010000028.1:1763-76804 GCF_042794475.1 Streptomyces sp. NPDC056527 | reverse complement strand
GGGGCCGTAATTCCACGAATTCCGGCCCCCGCTCTCGTTTCCAGCCCTTGGAAAGGGTGGTGGGTATCGGTGTTGAAATTCTCAATCTCCCTCTCGTCTCTGACGCGAGAGTGGTCGGTGTCCGGCAGGCGGCTGACCGAAGGCGGAAGCTGGCTTGAGCCGTTCGATCACCCGCAAGTGGAGGCGGGCACGGCAACGGACGGGCGCACGTGGATGCTGACGGTCCGTGAGCGGATGACAGGCTCCTCGCTTCCCCGGCACAGCGTGCTCCCTGTTGCCTCTGTGCAGGCGACCGCCAGCGCCTGGGACTCATGGCCGCTGAACTCGCTGACCGTGCGTTTCTCGGCTGACGGACTGGCCATCACCGCAGGGAACTCGGTCGCGCCGGTCTACCTCGTCGCCTCAGGGGACACGCTGCACGCCTCCTGGGACCCCGCCGAACTGCGGTCCCACCTCAGCCCGCACCGGCTCTCCGCCAGGGAAGCCGCGCGCGTCCTGAGCGGACACGGCCGGTACGGATGGGAGACCGTGCTCGACGGCTTGGTCATGCTGACTGTGGGGGCCCGGGCGCAGTGGAGCGCTCGCGGCCTCAGCGTCGCCTATCCGGAACCAGCAAAGCGGGACCTTCCCCGGGCCCTTGCCCCTGGTGCCGATCCGGTCGAGGGCTTCGAGAGCCTGCTCGCCGATGCGCTGGCGAGCCGCCCGATCACAGGGGAGGCTACGGCCGTTCAGCTGTCCGGCGGGCAGGACAGCGCGACCCTGGCGCTGTCCCTGGGCGACGCCTGGCCCGGCCAGGTGTCGGCGGGTGCTCTGCTCCTCCCCGGCGCGGTCGGCGTCCAGCAGCGAGAGCGCCGGGAGCACCTGACCCGCGCGGCTCGGCTGAGTCGTGACGTGCTGGTACCGGCTCTGGAGTACCAGCCGCTCATGCCCTCGGGTATCCGGCTGCTGGGGCGCTGCGGCGTCTACGACGAGCCGTACGTGGAAGCGCAGACCGAGCTGACGGCGCGGCTCGCGGCGTCGGGTGTCCGGACGGTGGTGGCCGGGTTCGGCGGGGATGAGCTGATGGCGACGGCGCGGCGCCGGGCGCGTACGGCGCCCGTGCTGCCGTGGCTCGGACCGGTCGCCCGTGCGGCGCTGGCCGAGCGCGATCACGGGACGGCTCCGGCCACGGCCGTGGCCGAGTCCACGCTCCTGGCGTTACGCACCGTCAGTCCGTACATGCTGCGCGGTGGACTGTGGCCGGTAGCCCCGCTGGCCGAACTCCCGATCGTCCGGTTCGCCCGCTGGCTGCCCGACCAGTGGCGGCAGGACAAGCGGCTCATGCGGGAGCGGCTCACGCGGCGGGGACTGCCCGCGCACGTGGTGCGTGCGCCGATGCGCGAGGTGTTCACCGACGTGATGGCGCGGGCCCTGCATGAGCACGGGCCTGCGCTGCTGCGCAGGATGGCGGCCAACTCGCCGTTGATCGATGGGGGTCTGATCACACGGGCAGGCATCCTCGCGGCGGCCGATGACTGCGCGCGCAGCGTGCGGGCGGCAGCCCTTCACACGCCCGTCTACGCCCCGATCGCGCTGGATCTGCATATCCGGTCGCTGGGCTGACTCCGGGGTGCGCAGCGCCCCGGCCGGGGCGCTGCGCTGGGCGGTCCGCGCAGCGGGGCCGCTGTCCCTGGGCGCAGGGCGCGCAGCGTCCTGCGGTCACCCGCTGCGCGGGGAACGGCTTGTACCCCGGCAACCCTGCCGGGTGGGCCCGGCAGCCGCAGCTCGGCCGGGCAGGGCCGGGAGGGCGCGCAGCGCCCGCTCTCGCGGGCCGCGCAGCGCCCGCTCTCGCGGGCCGCGCAGCGGCCCGATCACCCGCTTCGCGGGGAGCGGCTTGAACCCCGGCCCGACACCGGGACCGCGGCCGACAGACGGCCGGGACCCGGAACCAGAAGGTGCGCCCGCCCGGGTGCGCCGTTTGCCACCATCAGGTGCGCCTGCTGCGCACCGCCAACCCACAGGTGTGAGGACATGACGATGATCACGCAGAACCCGGCGACGGATACGCAGGCTCCGGACGTGCCAGTGATGCGGTTGCGGTCCGACCCGTACGCGGAGGTGTCGGCGTCGATGACGGTCCGGGCCATGGCGGCGCGGCTTCCCCGGACCGTGGGGACCGCGCTGCGGCTGGGCTGGCGGACCGACCGGCGGTCCGTCGCGCTCTGGCTGGCGGCCCAGGTCCTCGCCGCCGGCGCCGCTGCCGGCGCTCTGGCCCTGACAGCGGCCGTGCTCGGTCCCCTGCTGTCCGATCCCGGCGGCGCCGGCGGGATCGGACCGTGGCTGGCCGGCGCCCGGTGGCCACTCGCGGGACTGGCCGCATGCGCGGCCGGACGGTACGCCCTGGAAAGCCTCGCCCAGCTGGCGGCGGCCAGGCTCGCCCCCCAAGTGACCCGCGAGGCGGACCTCCAGGTCCTCACCGCCGCGACGGCGGTGGAACTCTCCGCCTACGAGGACCCGGGGTTCGGGGACTCCCTCGAGGCCGCCGGCGAGGGAGCCGAGGCCACACGCGAGCTCATGGTCTCCGCGCAGAGCCTCATCGGCGCGCTCGGCCTGCTGATCGGCGCCGGCGGATACCTCGCGGTGCTGCACCCCGTGCTGCTGCCCCTGCTGGCACTGGCCGCCGTACCGCGTGCCGTCACGGCCGTGGCGGCCGCGCGGGTCGAGCACGAGGCACGGCACCTGACCCTGTCCGACAGCCGCCTGCGCAGCGTATGGCGCTCGTACGCCACCGACAGGGACAGCGCCGATGAGGTGCGGTCCTCGACCATGAGCGCCTTCCTCCTCAACCGCTACCGGGCAGTGTCCGCCCGCCTCGAGACGGAAGACCTGCGCGCTGTCCGGCGGATCATGCGCGTGCGCTGGGCCGGCGACGCCGCCGGCGCCCTGGCGGCAGGCTGCGTGTGGGCAGCCCTGCTGGCCCTCGCCGCCCGCGGCGTTCTCTCCCTCCCCCAGGCCGCGACGGCCATCGTCGGCGTCCAGGCCTGCCAGCGAGCGACCAGCGCCTGGGTGCGCGCCGGATCCGAGCTGTTCCGCACCGCGCTGCGCCTGGACGACTGGCAAAGCTTCTGCCGGCGCGCCGCGCTCCTGCGCTGCAACCGCGGCACCGTACAAGCTGCGCCCACCGGGCCCGACACCATCGCCGCCGCCGAAGCCGGCTTCACCTACCCCGGCAGCGACCGGCCGGCCCTGCACGGCATCGACCTCAAACTCCACCGCGGGGAAGTCGTCGCCCTGGTCGGCGAGAACGGATCGGGCAAGACCACCCTCGCCAACCTCCTCGCCGGCCTGTACCTCCCCACCACCGGTGTCGTGTCATGGGACGGACACGACCTGACCGCCTGCGACCCGCACTCCGTGTGGTCCCGGCTCGGCCGGGTCCCCCAGAACTTCACCCGCTGGCCCATGACCGCCCGGGACAACATCACCCTCGGGGGCCACAGCGAGCCGGGCGACACATCCGTGCTGGACGCGGCGGAAGCAGCCGGCGCAACAGACGTCATCGACCGCCTCCCCGACGGCCTCGACACCCTCCTCGCCCGCTCCTGGTGGGGCGGACACGACCTCTCCGGCGGCCAATGGCAGCGCCTGGCCATCGCCCGCGCCTTCCACCGCGACGCCCCCGTCCTCATCCTCGACGAACCGACCTCCGCCCTCGACGCCCGCGCCGAGCACCACGTCTTCGAACGACTCAAAGCCCTCGCGAACGGGCGGACCACAGTGTTCGTCACCCACCGACTGGTCAACACCCGCCTCGCGGACCGAATCATCGTCCTGGACCGCGGGCAGGTCGTCGAGGAAGGCGACTTCACCTCACTGGTTACCGCCGGCGGCCTCTTCGCAGACCTCTACCAGCTACAGCAAGGCACCGGGAATACAGCCGGGGCGTAGAAACGGAGGCCGGCCCGAGCTGGTCACACCAGAACGGCAGCAGGGTTAGCAGCCCTGCCCCGGCCCCCGCCCGGTACCCGGCCCACTGGGGCGATCACCCGCCACAACACCAGACACCACCCACACCCTAACCTTGGGCCCCCGAACGCAAAGGAGCTGGTCATGAGCGACCGCAGCCGAATCGACCCCCTACCCGCGGCCGCCGCACACCAGCCCCCCGCCCGACGCCGACGCTCACTCTCCCTCGACATGGACACATGGCAGGAAGCCAGCGCCAAGGCAAAGAACGAACACCTCACCGGCGCCCGCGTCCTGGAAGTCCTCCTCCTGAGCTACGCCGCCGGGCACATCACCATGACCGCGCACCGCGCCGACGGCGGCGAATACACCGCCGTCGGCGTCAACCTCGCTGACAACGCCATCGCCCAAGCCGAAACACACCGACAAAACGACCAAACCGTCGGCTCACTCTCCGAACTCGCCCGCCACCTCCTCACCGGCTACACCCAAGGCACCATCACCCTCACCCTCACCGCCAACGGCCACACCTAGACCATGTCCAGGCCACCCGAGGGGCCGGGCCAGGGCCGGGGGCGGGCCAAGGCAGGGGGCCCGGCAGGACCAGACATCGGTCCGCGGCGAAACCGCAGGCAGGACAGCCCCGCACGAGCACTCCCCGGCCCGGACACCACGAGCCAGCCCCACTGCCGAAGCTGAACCACCCCACCACCACAACCCCGCGATCCACCGCACTCGCCTACCGCAACCACGGCGCAAGCTTCCTGGCCCCCGAAAGGCCCAAGGACGCGTACCTGAGCAGCTGAGCACAGGCGAAACGGGTCCGCTGCACCGCGGGGTGGCCGTCAGGGCTGGTCGGCGTAAGGCGGTGGCGGCTGGCCGTCTTCTTCGGCTGTGGTTTCGTCGTCGATCAGGCCGTAGGGGGGCCGGTCCTCGCTGCGGCTGTACCGCACCACGACGTTGTCCTCCACAAGCGTGGGCGGGCTGTTGTCGACGATGATCACCTGTGCTCCGAACCCCTGCTCCGCCAGCCAGCCGGTCAGGTGGCGGTAGAAGTCGTCGATGGCGACCGCGTCTGCGATCACAGCGTCCCGGGTTCCGCCGTGACCGAGGTTCTTCTGTGGGCTGTCGATCATGAGGAAGCCGGGGTGGGCGGCTGAGGATTCGACGGCCACCTCGAAGACGGCCAGTTGCCAGGCCAGGGTCAGGAGCGTTCGGGCGCCGGACGATGCCTCGCGGTAGGAGTCGCCGCGCACGTACGGAGTCAGGTTCGTATCGACCATCGGCTGGCTGAGCTTCGGGTACCGCCACTGCCGCAGCAACTCGCTGTACCGGCCGCTGATGCGGCCGATGATCAGGTCCCGGTCCTGGGCGGCATCACCCAGCTGGTCGCGTTCCTCGCGCAGGCGGGTGATCTGCGTCTCGTGCCGTTCCACTAGCGCGACTCGCTTCTCCAGCCCGTTCTGGAGCTTGATCGCGTTCTCGGCGTGCTGAAGGTGGCGAAGGACGTCCTCGCGCCGGCGCTGGAGATCGTCACGAGCGGCGAGGAACGGGGCGACCCTAGGCATCGTCGCCCGGTCGACCGCGGCGGCGGCCTGCTCCTCGGCAAGTTCGGCGTCTTCTGCCTGAAGTTTCAACGCCGCGAGGGAGCTGTCGAGGCTTTCGACGTACTCGGTGATCTCCTTCAGTCGGGCCTTGGTGGCCCTGATCTCGGAGGCGACATCCAGCCGCCCCTCATCCGGCGAGCACCCGGCGTCGGAGGTGCCGAGCGTCAGGTGCCCGTCGTCGTTGGGCAGCTCGTGGCTACACAGGCTGCAATGACCATTCGCCGCCGACGGGCGAGAGGGAAGACGGTGCAGACAGGCAGGACAAGTCGTGACGCTCAGGGGGTCGAATAGGCGCTGCGCCTCGGCCAGCATGTTGAGCTTGACGAGGTCGTCCGCGTACTGCGCCCGCAGCGGCATCATGCGGGCGAGTTGTGTCTCGCAGTCGCGTACAACGCCGACGGCTCGCCGGGCGCGCCGGGTGGCTTGCTGATGCTCGCGGCGCAAACGCTTGATGAAGACGGTGCCGGCCTGGCCGTTTTCGTCCAGAGCCCGCAGCTGTTCGTTCAGCTCCAGCAGTTCGCTCTCGTAGGTCTGGGTCGTGAGGGCGTCGCCCACGGGAGTGTCTTGTTCTTCGACAAAAGCCCGAGCGGCGGCGAGTTCGGAGCGCGCCTGCGTGAGCCGGGCGCCCAGCTCCCGGATGCGCTGCCCCAGCTCGACCGCGCGGTCGTCGTGAACGCCGAAGACGACGTCGACGACCTGCTTCAGCTTGTGCTTCTTCATGAACTCGTTCTCGAACAGGAAGTTCATGGAGGCGATGCGCTCGTTCGGCAGGAACGCCAGCGCCATGAGGTCCCGGAAGCTCAAGGGATCGGTGCGAGACTCACGGCTCGACGGGGCCTCCCGCAGCTGGACCCCTTCGAGCTTGCAGTGCCCCAGCAGCAGGGCGGAGAGGCTCTCGGGCGCTCCCGCCGGCTCGATGGGCCTGCTCTCTGGCTTGGCCAGCGCCGGCTGGTCCAGCGTCCCCAGGCGCACGTAGGCGACCTTCGACGGTTCCCCGACAGGCCGCTCGATCACGTGCGGTTCGCCGGACAGCTCCACTTCCAGAAGGCAGGAGCGGACCCTTCGCAGCACCTCTGGATGACGCGGATGGCGCTTCGCGCCCAGGCCGTAGGCGATGAACTCCAACACCGCGGTCTTGCCCGAGCTGAACGCCCCGGCCACCACTGAGAGACCCCGCACCCGCTGATCGTGAGTGAAGTCGACATCGTAGTTCCGGCTGACGCCTGCCAGACGCAGACGCCGGATCCGGATGCCAGGCAGAGGCTGCATGGTGGTCACCCCTCCCAGGGCATGTCAGGTGCTTGCAGCCCCGGTCCCAGAACGCTCAGGAGCGCGGCTCCAGGCCCGCCCCCTCCGTCCGGCCGCAGCCATCGCGCGGTCTGCTCCCGCAGTGCCTTGTCGCTGAGCTTGCGGAGGTGACGCACGACGATGGACGCCGCGGTGGTGAACGACGCAGCGTAGGTGGCGGTGAAGCACGCCCCGAGTTCCCGGCCGCGGTTGCTGATCGAGTAGACGAAGGAGCCGTTGCGGTTGTGGACCTCGCAGCACCCGTAGGCGACGAGCAGCGCGAGGTCGTGCTGGATGCGCTCCCGCCGACTCGTGAAGCGCTGCGAGGACGACGCGTACGAGAGCACCTGCGGATCGAACCCCGCCAGCCTCAACAGACTGCCCTCCCGGCCGTCGGAAGCGACGACCAGAAAGGGGTTCGCCGACAGGAAGTCGTAGTAGCCCAGGCGCTCCAGACTCGCTCCCTTCGCGTCCTGCCCGGCGACGGCGTCGAGCAGAAGCAGCAGTTGCGCGAGCCGGAACGTCACCTGATCTTCCGGCATCATCACCGGCTGGTGTGCTTCCACAACGAACCCCTCGTAGGTCTGACAGGACAGGCGACGGCAGCGGTCAGCCGTTGGTGTGCTCGGCGGCAATCTGCCGCCAGTGTTTGACCCAGCCCGCCTTGCGGTTGTCCACCAGCCGGTGCACCAGCCCCCAGCTGTGCACGAGCTCCAGGCGCAGGGACTTCGGCAGTTTGTCGTGCTCGTTGCGTACATCCCGCCAGACACGAGTGTGCAGAGCCGGGATCGCGTTCTCAGCGGCGCACTCGTTGAACTGCATCTCCCACAAACCGTGCAGGGTCGCATCGGTCGAGCTGAGAGCCGCTACCTCTGTCGGCACGCCCTTATGCGCGATCTCACGGGCCACCAGGTCGGCATTGAAGAACTGGCGCTTGGCCGAGTCCAGCTCCACGTGGCCGGCCTCGGTCATCTGCCGGATGAACAAGGCGGAGCCAAGAGCGGCTGCCTTGTCGTCCTCGACTTCGAGCACCAGCCGAAGCTGCTCAACGGGGGCGTGGGCGGCTTGAGCGTAGGTCTCGTAGAACCCCCGCCGTACGTCATCGCCCTCGGGGCTGAGCAGCTTCTTACGGAGGGCGGTCTCGTCCCAGAGCTGGATGACCAGGTTGTGCTCGGTCTCCCTCGCCTTCTTCCACCTGTCCCACCACGCCGTCATGGGGCCGTCCATGCTGGAGGGGATGCAGAGAATCCAGCTGGCGATGGTGTGACCGTTCTCGGCGGCTGCCTTCAACGCGTTGGCGAGCGACTTTTCGACCTGCTGCGTGTGCTTCTTCGTGGTGGCTGGCATGAAGTACTTGGACTGCCACACGGTGATCGTTCCACCGAGGTTTCCGGCGAAGGCGTCGATGCCCCAGTCGCCCGGGTTGGCGGCGATGGACCGCACGCCTGGGGTCGTCGCGGCGGCGAGCTGAGCGACCATTGACTCGAAGTCGTCGCGAGCCCCGCCGGCGCTTCCCCCGCGGACTGCGTGCACGTCGAAGCTGATCGGCTGGACACCCGTCGGCACGGCTATCGAGTCAGGCACAGCCCACCCCCCATGCGCCGTCGGACTGCGCACAGGATGTCTCCCGTGCGTCACACACCGTATTGGCGTGAGGCTAGCCAAAGGTCAGCCGTCTGATCAAGAAGAGGAACGCGATGGAGTTCAAAGGCGAGGGGGAGGCCATCCGGTGCCGGGGCGGCAGAGGCCTGTGAGGGGGATCAGGTCGACGGAGGGCTTCTCAGCCGTGATCCGGTGCATCGCGCGGCCTCGCTTGTCGCGGCTGCGGCCCTAGGTGATCGCTGATGCGACTGGCCGACCGTTCCTCACGGCGGCCGTGTCGCGTTCGGGGGCGTCGCACTCCTCTGCCCAGCCGGTGAGGTCATCTTCGCTGGTGACGAGTAGCAGAGGGTCAGCAAACGATCCGACCGAACCTCGCTATCTGGCTGTCAACCTGCTCCTGAGTACGGGGTGGATGGTTGCGACGGATCACCTGCGTGCCGTCGGCGGCAGTCCAGCTACCGGCGAGAGCCCTACGGCATCCCGCGCTGCCAGCTGCAGTGGGCTGGGTCCACGGTCCTGCTGCCGCCGCTGCGCATCCAGCAGGCCGTGTTCACCGGCGATGCTTCCAAAGAGGCGGGCCACGATCCCTCCGGGGATCGCGGCCCGCCTTGCGAGTAAGCCTGAGCGGTTGGCTGAAATCCGAAGTGAGGCGCTAACTGACGCGCGAGGATTTCACGATCCCGCTCGGTCTATTACTGATTTCGGCTCTGACCTCTCTGACGCCACCAGAGATAGCCGGCACGCACGAGCTCCATACCGAACAGCAGCGTGACCGCTATGAGCAGGCAGTTCATCACCTGATACATGATTCCGTGATGTTCATCGAAGACCGCAAAGAAGAGGACTGCACACCAGAGTATGAATGCGCTTTTTACTCTGGGCTTTCGCTTCCCGTTCACCAGCTGCCTCGCCACTTGCTGTACCGCCTGGTTCGTGCCGCCCAGGGCCTCTTCCAGTTTCTGAGCTTTTCTCGGGCGTTGTGCCACCATACGCCAGCGTTCAGAATGAAGCGGGACGTGTGCCGGCCGATGTTCTTCACGTGACCCCCGGCGTTGGATGCGGCGTTCCATCCACCCAAAGCGGCAGCTCCGCACTCATACCATCCGAATGTGCGGCAGCTCCGCTTGAAGGTAGTCCAGGTTCGCTTGGGGTGTCGAATGTGGCGCCACTTGATCCGGGTGAAGACTGCCCCACCGCGGCGGGCCAGATAGTAGCTGATTCCCAGGGATCCGATGGAATGGGCCATGTCGGCGGACGCGTGGCGCTTACGCACGCCCGACCACCAGTTGGTGACTGGTTTGGTGTAGCAGGTGTAGTGAGCCCAGCAGCGCCCATCGAGGTCGAACTTGTTTACCGGGTCCGCGCCTGCGTACTCGTAGGCGTTGGCGCCTCCGCCGTAGACGGGGTCGATGGAGAGGAATCGGCCTGACTGAGGACGGTAGAGCCGGACGCCCATGAGGACGAGTCCGTTGAGTGCCTCGCTCGAACGCTGCTTGCCGCCGAGCCAGTTGTAGCGCGCTGCCGGCTGCCCGGCGCGGGGATTGCCGTACTCGTCGTTGTCCAACACGAGCGGAGCTTCGGCCGGGTCCAGCGGGAGCTGGAGAGCGACGTCGCCATGGATGTTGGTCAGCTGGAGGACGGTGTCTCCGCTGCCGCTGGTGGTGGCGGCGAGGTCGCCGGACGCCGAGTCGACGTTGCGGCTGATGGTCCCGTCGGTGGTGTCCTCGGTGATCCAGCGGGGGCTGTCGCCGTCGCCGTCGTAGTGGTTGACCTTGGCTGCGGTCTGGGTCCAGATGCTGTCGGTGTTCTCTTCGACGATCCAGGAGCGCAGGCGCTGGTTGGTATCGAGCTGCCAGGACTGACGCTGGTTACCGCTGGTCTGCTGGTGGACCAGGTCGTTGGCGTAGTAGCCGATCTGGTTCCCGGGCAGGCTGGTGGTGCGGCCGAAGGCGTCGTAGACGTAGCCGGCGTCAGTGACGCGGTCCGCGCTGTCGTAGGTGTGGGTGGAGCTGGTTCCTCCGGTGGCGGGACAGGCAGCACCCGCGGCGCCCTCAACGGTGGTGGATCCAGTGCGGTTGGTGCGCTTGTCGAATCCGTAGGTGCGGCGCGTGCACACGTCGCCGACGGTGTCGTTGACGCTGGTCAGGCGACCGATGGCGTCGTAGGTGTAGTCCTGCTGCGACCAGCCAGCGTGGTCGGTGATCTGGCCGTGGACGGACTCTTCCACCGTGTCCGAGAAGACGACCTGGCCGTCGCTGTCGCGGGTGTAGATCCGCGAGGTGGACGAGCCAGTTGTGTCCTCAGTGACGGAGAGGGTGTAGCCGCCGGGCACCTTCTCGGTTGCCACGGAGCCCTCAGCGTCGTAGGTAACGGTGAAGGTCCCGGCAATCGAGTCCGTGGTGGATGTGACCAGGCCACGGGGCTCGAGGGCGGTGTCGTAGGTGTAGGTGACCGTGGACGGGGCGGAGTCTGTGGTCTTGGCCGGCCGGTTCAGCAGGTCGTATTCGGTCCGGGTCACCGCGCCGTCGGCGTCGGTGTATGAGACGGACCGGCCGAGGTTGTCGTACTCCCTGGTGATGGTTCCGCCGGTTGGCGAGACGGTCTTGATGACCTGGCCGGTGGCCGGGTCGTACTCGGTTGTGGACTCCGGGACTGCCTGGCCGAGTCCGCCTGTCATGACGGTCTTGGTCTGGCGTCCGGCGTTGTCGTAGGTGCTCGTGGTGGTGCGAGTGACGCCGTTGGCCGTTTCGGTGACCTTGGTCGGGTTGCCCCACCAGTCGTACTCGGTGGTTGTGGTGGGCAACTGGGACGGGTTCGTGCCACCGCCGGTGATCGCGCCAGCTGGTCCTGTGGAGCAGACCTGGTCAGCCCACTCAGGCCGGCCCTGGCAGGCGCCACTGCCCGTGGCGGACCAGTAGGTCGTCACCCGCGTTGCGGCATCGGTTCCGGTGGCTTCCGGCAGCATTTGCTTGGTGACCCGGCCCAAGCTGTCGTACTCGGTGGTCTCGGTGACGGCGAGACCAGCAGGGTCCTTGATCGTCTTGATCGGCAGGCCGTTGACCCAGTCATAGAGGGTCTGCGCCACGCGCGCGTCGGCCATGGCCGTGGTGCCCAGGACCTGGGCACCAGTAGTGCTCTTGGTGACCTGGTTCTCAATCTTCGCCGTGCCGTCGGTCGGGCGGCCTGCGTCGTACTCGTTGGTTGTCCAAGAGCGGGCCACGACGGACTCGCCAGCCAGAGTCATCCGGCGCAGAGGGCCGAACTCCTCGAGCTCGCGGATCCCGTCCTTGTCGTACACGGACTTGGTGGCGAGAAGATCGGCGCGATCCTGGGCGGGCAGACCGATGATGCCCAAGTCGGTCAGCGTTGCCTGGTCAGCTGTTGTGCCGCCCAGGGCGAGTGCCCGATTGCCCGCGGTCAGCTCACGGACGGTGTTGCCGAAGCGGTCGTACTCCGTGGTGACGACGTTCCGGCCCGGGTCAATCGTGTTCACCTCGCGCCCGGAGGCGTTGCTGTAGGTGATCGAGGCCCGGCCGTAGTCATCAGCCGCCAGTTGGTCACCGGAATGGGCTGCCGGAACAGCGTCAGCAGGGAATACCGCGGTCGCGTCCGTCGGGGCGTCAGTCTGCCCCCACGCCTGGACGTCCGCAGACCCCATCTTGTGCGGAGCGTCGTCGCCCGTCAGTGGCACGTCGTACACGATGCTGGTGCTCGCGGTGCCGGACTCGACGTCCTTGGTTCCTTGCTGCAGGCCCGAACGGCTGACCTTCAGGAGCATGCCGTCGCCAGCTGTGGCGGCGTTGCCTGCCCTGCCGTACACGAAGGACCACGGCAGTTGGCCCGAGGGGGCGAGCGAGGTGACCCGCCCTGCTGCGTCGTAGCCGTGAGCAGTCTTCAGCGCGGGGCTGATCTGTGGGTTCCAGGTCTCGCGCAGGCGTCCCGAACCGTCGTAGCGGTACGTCTGCACCGCCTTCGCGGTCGCGGAAGAAGCACCGGGCTCGGTGGACCAAGCACGGATCTCCTTGACCTGGCCGGCCACATCACCGAAGACCGTGTCGGTCGCAGTAGTTGTGGCGCCGTAGACGAACTCCAGAGCGCGGCAGCCCTTCGTGGACGGCGTGGCCGTGCACGTGGTCGCCGATGCGGCCGAGGTGGGCGCGATGATCCGCTTGGGGCGGGCGAGCGTTTTGCCGTCCACGGTCACGGTCTCGGAGATCACCGTGGTCGTCGACTGAGCGAGGCCTTCCATGGTGCTGGAGGCGACCTGCCAGGTCGTAGCGGAGGCGTCGGGCTTCGTGAACACAGTGACGGTTGTGTCTGTGTCCTTCAGCGTGAACGATCCCGAGAGCGAGCCGGTCAAGATCAGATCCTCTGCGCCCGGCTCCGGCTTCCAGCCCCCACCAGCGGTGGCGGTGAAGCCAAGCTCACCACTCTCTGAGTCGACCAGCGCGACCGATGTCGCAGACGTCTTCTTCAGATATGCCCAGTCCGACTCGGTGATCTCCGCGACGGTGCCCGACGTCCACTGCGGACCAAAGATCGCCGCCTGACCATCGTGCTTCCCCCCTGCGTCGGGCCGGCGTGACGAGGCCGTGCGCGACACCGACAAGCCGAACAGCGACGCATCCGTGGACGACAGTGTGTAATCACCGGTCAGCAGGTTCACTGACCCAGGTCCAGTTGACTCCGAAGGCGCAGTCCCGGCGTTGCGGTCCACGGTGATCGTGTTCACCGGCGAGAATTCGGTCGTCGAGCCGTCAGTGAACGCGGCGCGGACCTCGATCGGGCCGTCCTCAGCCAGCGTGTCGGTGATGTTCCAGGTCAAACCGTCGGGCTTGCCGTTCGACACGGCCACCGGCCAGCCGGAGATGGTGTCGGAGCCCTTGCGCACGTCGGTAGCCGGGACGTCCTTCCACGTGTCCGTCTCGCCGCGGCGGTACTGGTAGGTCACGCCGGTGTAGGAGCTCTGCCCCTCGGCCGACAGGCCCACACGGCGAGCAGGGCGTTCACCCTGGCCGGGCGTCAGCAGCGCGGCACCCGAGCCGGCGTAGAAGACGTGTGAGGTTTCAGCTGAAACGTTGCCGGCAGGATCCACGGTACGGGCCGCAACGGTGTGCTTGCCTGCGGCGAAGGACAGCGTCTTGCTTACCGCGCTGCCGCTCGTGGACGAGCTGGTCCACGACCCGCTGTCCAGGCGGTACTGCACCTCAGCGACGTCGCTGGCGGGAGGGGCGAAGGTGAACGAGCCAGAGTAGTTCCCATTGGCGTCCGGGGTTCCGGACCAGGTGTTGACCGGGAAGTCACCAGAGGAGATGCCGGTCGTGGCCGGCTTGGTGGTGTCGACGGTGAAGTAGTAGTCCGGGAGCCAGTTCGACCACGCGGCGCCGTCGCTGGCTCGGCCCGAGAAGTGGTATGTGTGGCCGTTGACCAGCTTGCCCGCAGGCACCGTGCGAGAAACAGTGCTCCCGACAGGGTTCCAGGCGTTGGTGTCGTAGGCCTCAAGGTTGGTGGTGCCCTCCCACAGCTCAAACTTGTATCTGAGGAGGTTGGTCTCCTTGTCGCTGAGGGCGTAGCTCAGCGTGGGTGTAGTCGAGGTGACCCAGTTCTTTCCCGCTGCAGCACGTCCCGGCGTGGCGGTCACTGGGTTGCCGATCGTCGGAATGGTGTTGTAAGTGACCGACAGGTAGGGCATGTTTGTGCCAGCGTTACCCGAATTGAACCGCTTCCACGAGTACGGATCAGACTCGGTCGTGGCCCGGATCCCCAGCGTGTTCGTGCTGTTGCCGTTGCCAGCCCATGCGGACAGCAGGTTCTTGACATCCTGGGAAACCCAGCCGTCAGCACATGTGGACGAGTGGCCCTTCGTGGCCGTCGACGTCGCCCACTTGTTGTACCAGCCCGGTTGTGCGGTCCAGCGAGAGCTCGTGGTGGCCAAACCCGTGTCCCAGACCTCCCAGCTGTTTGGCGTGCATGACCAGGAGTGGAACTCCCACAGACTCAGCTTCGCGCCCAGGATCTGCTTGCCCGCGATCTTCGCCATGGGGAAGCTCAGGAACGATCGCGCTATCTGGCTCGAGCCGTTGTTCCCCAGTTTCAGCTCCGTCGAGGACGACATGTCCGTCGCATAGCCCTGCTGGACGAAGGCGTCGAAGCTGGAACCGATGGCAACCGCCGGGTCAACCGTGACAGGGAACATCGTTGTCGGGTCGGCCAGGAAGTCTGCGTCCGGAGTCAGTGTCAGATCGACCGCGTCACCGCGCTGAGTGACCTGCAATCCGACATCGGCCCGCCGCGAGTGCTCACCAGATTTCGGGTCAACATACGCGTCCCACATCACCGGCGCCGGCAGCAGGCCCACCTGCTTACCCGACGTCGAGTCCAGGAACGTCACCGAGCGGTCCGCGTTCGCGCGCGCCTCGATACCCTTGGCATTCAGCGTCAGGGTCACCGAGCCATTCGCATCGATCGCCGAACGGTCCTTCAGCTCCAGGAACTGCTCAAAGCCGGTACGGGTCGACTCGATGACCAGATCCGTCGCCGTCAGCACGTTGGCGTAGCGCGCCGTCGTCCCTGACAGAGAAGGCTCCGGCAGCACGCCACGCCACGCCAGGCCCAGCTCCTTGCCATCGCCGGCATCCAGCGTGACCAGCGGCACGGGGGCGGTCTGCGCCTCACCAGCGTCCCCGGACGCCCTCACCCTCGCAGCCTGCGTAGTCGCCGTCCTGCCCGCCAGCTTGAGGCCGAACGGATGGTCCTTGGCGGCGATCGAGCCGTCCACAGTCTTGGCCAGATCGACATCGATCGTCCGCCACTTGCGTGTGACCTCGTCTCGGAAGCGAACCAGTCCGGATGCCGCGTCCGATGTCACGGTGCCGTCGGGGTTGGCCCACGTCGTCGTGGACTCCGTTCGCTCCGACAATGCCTCCACTCGCTTCCCCGACAAACGGGCAGCGACCAACGCAGACGGCAGATCGTCCGCTTCCGTGGCGTATTGGGAGTAGTCGACGTCGGGCAGTTGGGATTGCAAGGCCACCGCCTCGCCCGTCCCCTCGACGACGACTGCTGCTTCGACTGCCAGCAGTCCAGCCACCGCGAGGGCTATGCGAGGCAGGGCTCTTCGCTTCAGCCACCTTCCTCTGCCCCAGTTTCGCGGCGTTATGTGATCACTCATGGTGCTTGGGCCCTCCCCTGATCAGCCGCGCATGCGACTAGCGGAGGATCATATTCCGTTCCGTGAGGGTTCTGTAAAGCCCGGCGCGCCACCGCGTTTGTGCACTTCAGACGCGATATTAGGGCACACCGTCACGCTGCTTGCCGAGGAGGCACGGGTACGCCAAGTCGACCCTGGCCGCAATCTGCCGGGACCGTCGCCCAATCCGTATGGCTGCGCCCAACAGCTCTCTCGCGTCGCCGAGCAACTGCGATGGTCCCGAACCGTGTTGAGCCTTGATGCGCGTGAGGGGGACGCCAGTCATGGCCGGTGGTCAGGCCGCGAGGGTCGCCACAGAGACCGCCTAGAGACCCTCCCCACCACCCATTGGTACGGCGCGGCGCTACGGGCCACCGGGTCTCGGTGAAGCTCAAGTCCGCCGTCAACAAGCAGACCAGTCCGGACCCTGCCGCCCACCGCCAGGCGGCCACCGGGACTCCGAGCCTCCCGGCCGCCGCCTGCTCGTCGCAGAACTCCCGCTGCTTACCCATCACGAACTCCTCTCCGGGCCCCCATCTGTAGCCATGCCCGAAAGATTCCGAAAGATCCTTTATGTTGACAATAGCCCTTGCTTGGCGGGTAGTTGGGCCCACACCGCCAGATCCCCGCCCGCGTACGCGAGGGGCGATTCACTCCTGCGGGTGAACCGGAGCGGGTCGGGCGCGCAGGTGAGGCATGGCCGTCGCGGGCCGGCGGGGGTGCGGGGGTGGGGCCCGTGGACCCCACCCCCGCGTACCGCCGGTCGGTCAGGCGAGGCGGACGTGCATCACCAGGTGCTTGTAGCCGTCACCCGCCATCTCGGGCCCCTCGGTGAAGAGCCCGGGCTTGCTGATCTGCCCGTCCTTCATCTCGCCGAGGTGCAGCGTCACGGTGTCGCCGGTGAAGGTGCCGAGCGCGTCCAGCAGGAAGCCCGCGTTGAAGGCGGCGAGGCCGCCGCGCAGGCCCTCGCCGGTGCCGTGCGTGATGGTCATCGGCACGGGCATGCCCTTGGTGCGGGCCGTGCCTTCGGCCGTGTCCAGACGGGGGGCGAGCGTGAGGTTGCCGTCGGCGTCCCAGGCGAACACCACGGGGACGCTCCTGAGGCCCTTGGCGGTCAGGATGGCCTGGCACTTCTTCACTGCCCGTACGGTCGTGGCGCGGTCGAGCTGGACCGACGTGTCGCACGTCTTGGGGAACAGCGTCCGGTGCTTGGGGAGGCTGCCGTCCAGCGAGCGCATGGTGACGGTGACGGCTCCCAGTGACAGCGTGGCGCGGGCGACGGGCCAGTTGGCGACGGGCTCCCCGTCGGCGTGGTCGTCTTCGAGGATGCCGATACCCACGGGGCTGTCGTGGGTCTTCAGCCGCTTGGCCAGCGCGGAGAGAGTGTCGGCCGGGATGAGCGCTGCCAGCGGCTTCTCCGACGGCATTGCGGTGGAGGTGACGGGGACTTCCGCGACGGCGAACCGGTAGCGGTCGGTGGCCGCCATGGTGAGCGTCTCGCCGTCCAGCGTGATCTGGATGCCGGTGAGCACAGGCAGTGTGTCGTCGCGGCCCGCCGTGGGCAGCACGCGGTTGAGCTGGCGCAGGAAGGTCTGCGTGTCCATGATTGCCATGGCGGGCACGGCGTCCAGCGGCTTGGTGTACTCGTGGATGTCGTGCGTGGTGACGGGCACCGTGAGGTGTTCGGTGGCCAGCAGGTCTCCGTCGAGCGAGACGCCGGTCCGGGCGGCGACGGCCTTGGTCTCCCCGGCGACCATGGCCGCGAGGGTCTTCTTCAGCTCGGGGAAGTCGAGGAGCGAGGAGCCCTGCGCGAGCGGTGTCGCGGCGGGCATCGTGACCGACACGGAGGTCTCGAAGTCGTGGGCGCTGAAGACGATCCGGTTCCGGCTGGTCTCGATCAGCACGCCGCGCTGCGCGGGCGGCTGCGTCTTCGGAGCAATTCCGAATTCAGCGAAATTCAGAGCGTCGATGATCTCCGCGTGAATTCCTGCGAAGCTGGCGGTCGGCTTTACGGGCTGCTTTTCCTCCTTCTTCGCGGTGCCGGAGGTAGCGACCTGCGTCATGGGCGTGGTCATAGCTCTCCCTGGGGAGTGAGATACGGATTCGGTGTGCTGGTCGACTGCCACCGCCGACCAACAAGACAACTATACCATCAATATCTCACAATCGGGGCTGGTCCGGGCCTCTTCTTCGCCTCAATCCGCCCGGAAACCGGCGCGTGAATGGCCGGGATCGGCTGTACACCCCGCGGGGTGCGCTCGTCACCCGGACCGGCTGTGCGACTCGAGCTGCGGAGGGCCCGCCAAGGGACGCTGGGAACATACCGGGGCCCGCGACGAGGCGTGCTGCTATGAGCTTGAGGTGGGGTTGACGGGCTCCCGAAGGAGACCCCTACGGGAGAAGATCCGTGCGTGACCGACTTCCTCAAGGAGCACCAGGTGCTCATACTCGCGCTCCTCCCCATCGTGTTCGCCTTCGCCGGCACCTGGCTCGGTGCCTGGCTCCAGGCCCGCGGAGGACTCGCACAGGCCAAAGCCGCAGAACAGGCAGCGAAGACGGCTGCGACAGCGACCCTTCGGGCCGTCCGGGAACAGGCCGACCGTGCCACAGCCGAGGCGCGCGCCACTGCTCTGCGTGAGCAGCGGATCAGTGCAGTGAGGAACCTGATCCGCGCTGACAGGGTGCTCGGTCGCGTTCTGCACACGATGTACAGGGAGACCGACACGGACTCCACGCCCGCCTACGACGAACTCCTGGACGCCTGGGGTGTGGTCCAACTTGTCGCTCCCACCTCTCTCACCGACGCGTCCTCCCGCTTGGTGAGAGCGGCGCAGAACGTTCAGCACCTTGCTCACCACCGAGGTGAGGCGTACCGGCTGCACATGCAGCTGGTGAACGTCCGTTCCTGGACGCCGGAGTACGAGGACTCCCGCCGCGCTGTGGCCGCCCTGAACGCCTTCCGCGCCGCGTATGCATCTGATGGCACGAACATCGGGAGGTGCGCGATGCAGCGTCCGCGGCCCTCGACCGGCTCCCGGCCCTGAACTCGGAGCAGGCGTCGGCTCTACTCGACGACTGCTTGGAACCTGAGATTGATCCTCTGCTCGCCCAGTCCTGGCAGGAGCACCAAGAGGCGCTGGACACCTTCTTCAGCTGCGCGCGCACCGTCCTGGGTGTGGACGACTAGAGCCTGGCCGAACGAGCTCGCAGACACCCGTCACTCCCCACGTCGATCAGTCCGTGCTCCGCACCGTCATCGCGGAGAAGGACCTCCAGCGGAATCGTCTCAGGGAGTTCACCGGGAGTGGTCGGCCGGTCGATCGCACAGCGGCCCACCTTCGAAGTCGAAGGCCAACTCACCCTCCCAGGCATGAAGCGGCATGGATTCGGAGCATGGGACCGTGGGCTTTCCTGAAGGATGCACCCATGCGGAACACCAAACCATTCAGGGAAGCCGTCGCCAGCACCCTGGCCGAGCTGGCCCGCCGGGGCGTGACCGTCCGCCCAGGTACGGTCGCCGACACCATCGAGCGGAACATCCGCACCGTCGCCGAGCGGCTCGGGATCCAGGAGCGCTCCGCCTGGCGGTACTTCGACCCAGCCGGCCTCGCGGCAAGCATCGCCCAGCAGCGGCAGGCCGCCGAAGACAGCAGCGCGCCCGGCCAGGTGGGGCGTGCGCCGATGCCTCCCGTCGACAACCCCGAGCTCGCGCTGATCCTCGCAGGCGTGCCCGATGCCCTGGAGGAGAACGGCGGCGACCTCTACAGCGTCATCCTCAACGTCGCCGTCAACGCCTGGATGGCCGGACACATCCATGGCGAGGACGGCTGCACCGGCTGCCAGGACAAGCGACCCACCGGCACCGACTGGCAGGCCAGGATGGACACCATCACCGCGATGCAGCGGGACATCACCAAGTGGTTCAACCGCGAGGTCTGGACGGCCGCCCTCAACGACACCGGATACGGCGTGACCCGAACCTGACCCATTGCCCGTGAGCCGCCCTCCGCGCGCCCGTCTGAGCTGTGCCGGCTCGGGCGCTGGGCCCCGCGTCGGGCTCAGCTTCCCGAGCGGCGCTGCCGGTGGGCGCGGTGGAGGCGGCGGCGCCCCGGTGAAGGATCGGGCGGGGCCTCCGGTGAGGAGAATCCGCCCGGCACCGCGGCACGCTGCGTCGGCTGCTCCACGGCCGGGGCCGCAGGGGTGGGGAGTGCGGGCTTGCCCGCGGCCAGGATGGTGATGTGCTGGATGCTCTGGGCGCAGGCCTGGCAGACCTCGGCCAGGGTCCAGACCTGCCCGACGGCGGGGTTGTGGACGAGGACCAGGAGGCTGGGGCCAGCGCAGTGGACGCGGGTTTCATGGAGGGCACATTGGGTGCTGCCGCAGCTGCAGGCGGCGTTGGGGCGGGCGCCGGCGAGGCGGCCGTGGGCTTTGGCGTGTTCTGCGGCGAAGCGCCGCATGCTCGCGGCGTCTTTCGAGCGGGGCGGCATCCGGCACGCGGCGGTGCTGCAGGTGACGGACACGGTGTGATCGGGGTGGCCGGTGAGGCGGACCGTCCAGGTCCGTCCCGGCACGCGTGCTCCGGGCATCTGGGTCAAGTCGGGTCCCGTCGTCGTGCTGGTAGGGGCTGGCGTTCCTGGTGGCTCGTGAGGGAGCCGGGTGCGTACGCCGTTTCGCGGAAGGCCCGCCGACGGCGTGAGGCGCTCTGGGTCAGAGCGCGCGCAGGACGGCGATCACCTTGCCGAGAATAACTGCGCCGTCGCCGGGGATCGGCTGGTAGGCCGTGTTGTGCGGGACGAGCCAGACCTGGCCGTTCTCGCGACGCAGGCGTTTGACCGTGGCTTCGCCGTCCAGCATGGCCGCCACGATGTCGCGCAGCGCCTGCTCGCCCAGGCCGGTATCCGGCGCCAGTGCCTCGGCAGGGGCGCGGGTGCGGGTGCGGGGCGCAACGGCGGCCGGGTCCCGGCCGTCGCGCAGTACGGCGGCGAGCAGGTGGACCGTACGACTCGGCCTACTCATTCGTTGATCTCCAGGGCCGTGATTCCGCACGTTCCACCTGGCTACGGGGCGGGGCTTACGGGGCCATGGGGCCGTTCTTCCTTTCCGGGTGTGCCGACAGGACGTAGCGGGTGGCGGAGAGGCTTGGGACTGTTGATGATGTCAGCAGTGGTCTACGTGGCCCTGGTCCACCCGTCCGCGGCCGAGCCGCTGGCGGTAGGCGCGGCAGTTGTGGGTGTCCTGACCGGTGCCAGCGGCCTCATCGCCCGCGTACTCAGGCACTGGCGGTGATCCGCTTGGGCGGGCCTGAACCGTGTCTTTGGGCGATGCCGCAGTCAGAGAGTGGCGTCAATGCGGCACAGGGGCCGGCCTGCCCGTGGGCTTTGTCCTGGCGGGCATGGCACAGAACTGCCGGGCGCCGCGCAGCGTGGTCCGCAGGATCCGCTGTGTCGCCCGGCTGTCGAGGCGTACGTCGAGGGCGCCGGGCAGTGGGCTGTCGGCGCGTAGACCCGTGGGCAGCCGGGTGGCATCGAGTCCGTCGCGCTTGGCGATCAGGGTGCCAAGCTCATGGCGGCTGATGGCGTCCCGGCCCGCGAGGTGGTGGATACCGGCCGCGTCGGCCGCAGCCAGCTCCAGGAGGGCGGCGGCCAGGTCGGCAACATGCACCGGGCAGCGGATGTCGTCGGTGAACAGCACGCCGTCGCGGGTGCCCGCAGCGAGTTCGTGGACGAACTTCTCGTGGACCGAGCGGCCGTGGCCGATGATCAGCGATGTACGGGCGACGGCCGCCTTCGGGTGCACGGCGAGGATCCCGGTCTCGGCCGCCGCCTTGGCTGCGCCGTACGGGGTGACAGGGTCGGGAAGGCTGGACTCGTCGTAGTGGACTCCCGCACCGGAGAACACCGCGTCGCTCGACACGTGGACCATGCGGCATCCGTACCGTGCCGCCACCAGCGCGAGCCGGACAGGCCCCTCAGCCGTGGTCGCCCAGTCGGCCAGGCCGCTCGATGCGTTCACCACGAGCTGCGGGCGCACCTCGGCCATGACGGCGTCCACGCTTCCAGCATCCCGTAGGTCGAGGGGGCACCACCTAGTTGGGGAGGCTGGGCCGGGCCTGGTCGCGTAGGTCGCGACCGTCGTGTGCCCGGCTGCTGTCGTCTGTTGGACCAGCTCGGTCCCGAGGAAGCCGCTGCCGCCGACGATCAGAACTGTCATGGCGACACCGTAGACCGGCAGCACGGTTCAGGCGGTCACCCTGGAGTACGGGTGACCGCCTGCGTCGTCAGCGTGCCGGGTGGGGCTGCCAGATGTAGCGAACGTCCGGCTCACGCTCGTCGTTGCGCAGGCCATCCGTTCGCTCGACCTCGACAAAGCCGTGCCGCTGGTAGAACCGCTGTGCCGATTGGTTGACCTGGAACGTCCACAGCGTCAGTCCGTCAGGCTGCTGATCCTTGGCCAGGGACATGAACCGGTCGCCCAGCCCCCGCCCGCGCCAGGCCGGGTCGAGGTAGAGCTGCTTCATCTCCGCGCCGTTGAGGACCAGGACCCCCACCACAGTATTTTCGGTGGCTGCCACCCAGGTCTCGTACTGCGGCACGAGCACGCGCGAGAACCAGTCTCGGACTTCGGCGGCGTCGTGCGCGCAGCGCACTGACGGCAGTGCGGTGGCGAAGGACCGCAGCCACACGTTGGCCGCGGGGAGCGCGTCGGCGCTGCCCGCGCGGCGGAGAACGACGTCGTCACTGCTCACAACGCGAGACCTCCCATGCTTTCCAGGGTGTTGGTGACGTCTTGCCGGGCCTCCCCGCTCGGGGTTGGCCTACTTCTCGGGCCGGCCGATCTGCAGGATGCTCCAGCCCGTCGCACGCCATGGCGCGGGATCGAGGGTGGTGCGGCAGTCGACGAGCACGGGAGTTGCCGGGCGGTCCACCAGGGCCTGGGGGTCGACCTGGCGGTACTCCGGCCACTCGGTGGCCAGGACGACGAGGTCGGCACTGTCGAGGGAGCCGGCGAGGTCGTCGGTGTAGTCGAACTCGGGGTTGCGGATCATGGCTGTGGCCACGGCCTGCGGATCGTGGATGGTGACGGTTCCGCCGGCGTGCTGGAGCGCGTGGGCGAGGGCGAGGGCCGGGGATTCTCGGACGTCGTTGGTGCCGGGCTTGAACGCGGCACCCCACACAGTGACCCGGGCGCCGGCGACGGGGCGGTCGCCCAGGGCGCGGTGGATGAGATCCATGGCGACGTCTGTGCGGCTTTCGTTGATTTCCTCGGCGGCGCGCAGGAGGGCCGCGGCTTTCTCAGCGCCGAGCTGTCGGGCGGATGCAGTGAAGGCGCGGACGTCCTTGGGGAGGCAGCCTCCGCCGTAGCCGATGCCGGGCCTCATACCGCCGCTGCCGATACGGGGGTCGATGCCGAGGATGTCGACGATTTGGTTGACGTCGCCGTCGGCGGCTTGGCACATGTCGGCGACGGCGTTGATGTAGCTGATCTTGAGGCCGAGGAAGGTGTTGGCTGCGCCCTTGGCGAGCTCGGCGGTCTGCGGGTCGGTGACGAACAGGGGGACCCCGGCGTCCAGGATCGGCGCGTAGACGGTGCGGATGGCCTTCTCGGCTTCGGTAGTGGTGAGGCCGGCGATGAGGCGGTCCGGGTGGAGGGTGCCCTCGACGGCGTGGCCTTCGCGGAGGAACTCCGGGTTCCACACGACGTCGACCCGCTCGCCGGCTGGGGCCAGGCGCTGGGCAAGGGCGGTGACCTGACGAGTGGTGCCGACGGTGACGGTGGACTTCCCGACGATCGTGCACGGCCGGTCGAGGTGGGGAGCGAGGTGGCGGATGGCGCCGAAGACCTGTGCGGTGTCGTAGGAGCGGCCGTCTGCGTCGATGGGGGTGCCGACGCCGATGAAGTGCAGGTCGGCGAAGGTGGCCGCTTCGCGGATATCGGTGGTGAAGCGCAGGCGTCCGCTCTGGGTGTGTGCGGCGAGCAGCTCGGGGAGACCGGCCTCGTAGATGGGGCATTCGCCGGCGTTGAGCCGGTCGACCTTGGTCTGGTCGACGTCCACGCCGACGACCTCGTGGCCGAGCTCGGCCATCGCCGCCGCGTGGGGATGCCGAGGTGACCACAGCCGATCACGGAAACACGCATTGCAGGTGGTCCTTGTCTGGTCGGGGGCACACCGGTCTGAGTGTGCCCCCCGACGCTACCGGTTGGCGGGCGAGGCCCAAGTCGGGTCACTGACAAGTTCGTTGGGGTGTTCGACTGAGTGGGGTGGGGCCGGGTCGCCCAGTGTCTAGGGGGTGCGGTTCAGGGCGGTCACGGCCTCGGAGAGGGCCGTGACCAGGAAGGCGATGTCTGCGTCGGTCGAGGTGAGCGGCGGGGCGACGACCAGGCCTTCGCTCGTCGGGTGGCCCGCTCCGGTGAAGGGGTAGAGGAACACGCCGCGGTCCTCGACGGCCTTCATGAGGGGCCAGAGGGCGCCCTGGGTGACCTCCATGCCGTACAGGAAGCCGAGGCCGCGTACGTCCCGCACCGGGCCCACGCCGTTGAGGGCGTTCAGGGCGGCGCCGAGGCGTTTTCCGCGGGCGGTGAAGGCGGGCATGTCGATGGCTTCCAGCTCGTCGAGCACGCCGAGGCATGCCGCGGCCATGAGCGGGTGCGTGGCCATCGTGCCCATCGCGGGCAGCGGGTCGGCGTCCTTGTGCCGGATCAGCGGGGCGATCTCCGGTGACACCAGCACCGCGCCCACCCCTGTGTACCCGGCACCGAGCCCTTTAGAGAGGATCACCATGTCGGGCTCGCAGCCCTGCCAGTGGTGGCTGGCGAGCGGCGTCCCGGTGCGCCACAGCCCGGTCAGCACCTCGTCGTGGATGACGAGGACGCCCCGTTCCCGGCAGATGTCCGACACGCGCCGCAGGAAGCCGTCCGGGGGCACGTACGCGCCGCCGGTGCTCCCGTTGACGGGCTCGATCAGGATGGCGGCCACGTTGTGCGCGCCACGGCGGTCGATCTCCTTCGCGATCTCGTCGGCGCACGAGGCGTCGCACCGGCCGCCGTCGTGGCCGTGGGTCGGCGGGTAGGGCGCGGGGAAGGCCGGGCCGAGGCCGAGTGTGTCTTCCGGGCGGGGTCGGCGGGCGTGGTTGCCGGCGAGCCCGAGGGTGAGCGCGCTGTTGCCGTGGTAGCTCAGGGTAGAGGTGAGGATGTCGCGGCGCTGCTGTCCGTCGCGGACGCGTGTGATGTTCCGGGCCAGGCCCACCGCGACCTCGACGCCGAGCGTTCCGCAGGTGGTGAGTGCGACGGAGTCGTCGGGCCGGCCGACGGCGCGGCAGAGGCGGTCCACCAGTTCCATCCCGATGTGCGGCTGGACGACGGCGGCTCCGCCGAAGGTGTAGCGGGGGAACTGCTCGTCGATCCTGGCGCGGACCTTGGGGCTGTTCTGTCCGACGTTCGCGCAGAGCAGGCCGCTCGATCCGTCGAAGATGTGGCTGCCGTCCGCGCGGTGGAGCCAGGGCCCGTCCGCTCCCACGACTTCGAAGCTGGGCAGGGGCCGTGTCGACGTCAGCAGCCGTGCGCGGCGGGTCTCGTACTGATCCACGTGAAGGTCCTCCTCGAGGATGTGCTCTGGCGCGCACGGCCGAGCGTGCGCGGCCCGGGGAAATGGCAGCCGGGTCAGCTCGTGACCGCTGCCGGCTGCCGGTCGCGTTCGTCGATCAGCTCCTTGAGGCGGCTCAGCGCCTCGATCGCCCCGGCGCGCACGACGACGTCGCCCTCGCGGGCGCCCTCGATCGGGTAGGACTTGAACTGGCCGTTCTCCATCAGACCCTCGGGGTCGACGAAGAAGACCTTCAGGCCGAGGGCGCGGGCGCGGGCCTGGACCGCTCGGCGGTCGGCGTGTAGGCCGACGACGAGGATCGCCTTCGCTCGCTCGTCGAACGGCACGGGCGGGATCTTCTGGTCGTAGCGGCGCACGAAGCACTCCTCCAGCCCGCCGCGCGCGGCGAGTAGGTCGAAGTTGTGCTGGATGACGGGGCCGACGAGGTGCCCGGCGTCGTGCATCGCCTTGAGTACCTGGTGCGCGCGGGTCGGGTCGGCTTCGAACGCAGCCTTGAACATGGCGGTGAGCTGTCCGGCCTTCGCGGTCGCGTCGGTCAGCATCTCCTCGATCAGGGTGTCGTCCTTGGGCCGCATGGTGAACTGGTGCGACTGGGTGAGTGTGTTGTCCTTCCGCTCGGTGACCCGGTACACCTCGTGCAGGAAGTGCAGCGGCGGCACTCCCGCCTCGATGGACGATCCGCAGCCCAGCTCGACCATGAATGGCATGTGGTCCAGGAGCTCGGACAGGTCCGCGGCGATCGTCGGCTCGCCGCGCTGCTCCTTGATCCGCATTCCGCCGGCGAGGACGTTCCAGGGGAGCTGCCGGACGGTCCGTGGGACTTCGAACTCGTCGGTGATGAAGCAGATGTCGACGCTGCGGAAGTCGGGCGGGGTGTCGCGGTCGGCGCGCTCGTCCTGCGGGTGGTGGTCGTACTGGGCGATGGTGACCCGCAGGTCGCCCTTCCACCAGGTGCCGTCGTCCTTCGCCTTCCAGCGGCCCTGGCCGAGCCAGGCGTCGATCTGCGTGAGGTACGCGTCGATCTCGGCGGCCGGAGCGAGGACTGAGTGGTAGAGGTACAGGTTGGCCAGGACCAGGCGCGGGACCGGGAAGGTGTAGTCGAGGTCGTACTGGTTGCGGTAGTGCACGATCCGGCGCCGTCCCTGGTTGTCCTTGGACCAGCCGGACTGTTCGGCATTGGCCATCTCCTGGGTCCTGCGCCAGATGCCGTCCTCGTACCGCCGGTCCCGCTCGTGCGCGCCGCTCGGCGCGTAGTGGCGGTTCCAGGTCCTCACCTGTTCGTCTGTGAGCTGTTCGATCACGCTGTGCGGGAAGAACACGGTGCCTCCTCAGGTCACGTTGGGGGCTGGTCTGCGGGCGCGCAGGGAGCACGCCGCGCGGCCGTCGAGTACCGTCCGCAACTCGCCTCGGGGGTTCCGGCGGCCGGCACAGGTCCCAGGTAACCGGCTGCGTCCTGCGCGGTGGAGGCACACAGAGGGGGCTAACAGATCACAGCGCGCATGCAGGGTTCACCTGGGTCCCGACCGGGCCTACGCTCAATGACCCACCCCACGGCAACCAGGTCGTGGGACCCCGAACCAAGGGGGCTCAGTGGCAGCCACACAGCGGCGATCCGGGACGCCCAACGAAGACCTCGGGCGACTCATCCGGGCGTCCGGTGCAAGTCACAAATCTCTCGCCCACCAGGTGAACCGCATCGCGCGGGAGGCTGGACGGGAGACGAAGTACCTTCACACCAGCATCGCCAATTGGGTGAACCTGGGCATGATCCCGCGAGATCCCGTCCCGCAGTTCTTAGCCGCTGCGCTGGGAGAACGCCTCGGCAGGCGGGTCACGGTCGAGGAAATCGGCATGTTCACGCGCCAACGCGGCGATGGTGACATGGGGTTGGATTTCCCCCGCGACCCCACCGATGCCATCCGCGTCGCCGCGACCTACTGGAGAACCGTGGACCGCCGAAAGTTCCTCCGCAACGGCTTCGCCGTTACCGCCTTCACCACCCCCGTCACCCGCTGGCTGACCCAGCCCGCCGACGCGGCATCAGCCCACCAGGGCGGCCAGAGGGTGGGGCGCACCGACCTCGACGAGCTGTGGCAGGCCGCCGACGAAGCACGACTGTGGGACTCAAAATTCGGCGGAGGGAACTGGAAGACCAGCTCCGTCACCGAATGCCTGCGGCTGCGAGCGGCTCCCCTGCTGTCGGGCACCTATACGGAAACCATCGGCAAAGAGCTGTTCTCCGCGACGGCCGAGCTCTCCCGGGTCGTGGGATGGTCGGCGTTCGACATTGGACAGCACGAGGCTGCACAGCGGCACTTCGTCCAGGCGCTCCGCCTCGCCCGCGCAGCCGGGGATGTCCAGGCCGGCTGCTACATCATGGCAACAATGGCCCTGCAGACAATGCTGCGCGGCTATCCGCAACAGGCCGCGGATATGGCCGAGGGCGCCTACGAACGCGCGAAGAACGTGGCTGCCCCGCGCGTGCTCGCTTTCGTCAAACTGGCCGAGGCGCGCGCACACGGCCGCGCGGGCGACCACAAGCTGGCCGGCGCAGCGCTCACCCGCTCCGAGACCCTCCTCGGCTCCATCCTCCCCAGCACCCGGGATCCGGAGTGGCTCTCGTACTTCACACCCGCCCGGCTCGCCGCAGACGCGACCGAAATCTACGATGACCTGGGAAACCCCCAAGCGGCGTTCGCATGGAACGAGCAAGCCGACGCCATGCCGTCCGACCGGTTCACCCGCGCCGTCGGGATCCGCCTCTCGGTCCTGGCCCGCAGCCACCTGCGAGCCAAAGACCTCGAGCAGAGCCTCGCTGTCGGCAGCAAGGCCCTCACGGCCCTCCGGACAGTCTCCTCGACCCGGGCACACGGATACCTGCTCGACTACACCGCGTTGCTCGAACCCTGGAAGAAGAACCAGGACGTCTCCGAGTTCATCCACCGGACCCGGGGCGAACTCGCCATCACAGCACAGGGATAAGGCCCTGAGACTCAATGCATCCGGGAGGTCGCCGGGCTTCAGCAACCGGTCCCGGCGGGGTCCCGGAGGTACAGCATCTCCTCCACGCGGGCGCCAGTGTGGCGCAGGAACTCGACGGTCGCCCAGGCCCAGAAGGCGCGGTGCTCGACACGGTCGAGGTGGACGAGTCGGCCTTCCGCGTCGCGGGCAGCCGCGCCGGCCGCGTTCGTGCCCCTGGTGTAGGCGGTGCCGTCGAGGACGAACCGGCCGCCGGGCGGGGTGGCGCGGGCGGTGGCCAGGTGTGCTGCGCGCAGGCGGTGGTGGCCTGCGGCGGCCCGGGCGAAGGCATCCAGCACGGGAAGGCGCTCGCGGGTGCGCTGGTCCATGCGTGCCTTGGTCCGGGTGACGCGCTTACGGTCGGCGGTCTCGGCCACCTTGATCGGGCAGGGCGCCACCCACGGGCCCCAGCGCGCAGGTTCCTCGGTCGCCCAGCGGCCGATGTCCAGGTAGAAGGCGCGCACGGAGATGAAGATCATCACGCGTTCCACGACCGTCTCCTCGATGGAGCCGTCCGGGCGTCGGCGTCGTTGGAGGCGGGTGCGCAGGCGTTCCTTCCAGGCGGTGGCAACGTCGGTCGGCAGGTGGAGGGTGTCGATGCCGGCTAGCCACCTGAGCCCCGCTCCGGCCCCCGCCCACCCGGCGGGGGCGGGAGCCGTTCCCAGGCCGCCCACGGCCCCGCTACGACCGGCTGTCAGACCCGGGTGGCACCCTGGGCAGGCCCGGCAGCGCCCAGCCGATGCCGCTGCCGGGCCGGACACCCCCGAACCGATGAGCGGAGACCCCATGCAGAGCTACCGACTGGTCTGGACGAAGGACGGCGAGCGCAAGGAATCCGCCGTCTCCTTCAGCGAGTGCGCCGCCGAGACCTACCGGGGCTTCTACCAGGCCCGTGAGGGCACGACCGTCGAGATCATTCCCGTCAAGCCTGGGGAGTGACCTGCGGCACCCTGTATGCGCACCGTCGGGAAGTCGAAGGAGAAGCGCATGACGCACGGGCACAACCACAGGCCGGCTGACGTCGCCCCAGGCACAGTCATCCTGTGCGCGACGAGGGAGCTTCCGGGCGGACTCCAGTGGGCGCACCTGCCCGTGGACCGATTCCTGTGGGCCGCCGAGGAGCTGCGCGACGGCTTCCGTGCCCGGGTGCGGCGCACGGTGGGCGACCCGTCGGCGCCGGTCGAGGTCGTCGAAGGCGCGTAGCGCGGCTGCGGTCGGACCTATGCAACCGCGCTCAGCGGCGGCCACTCACATTCCTAGACTCGTGACTCCTTGCCCTCCACCGCGTCGGCGCAGCCTGCAATCCAGTTTTGCCGGACCAGATCAAAGTCCGGGTCGGAGAGGTCGGTGCTTCGAAGCAGCACATCGCACCGGGCTTCCACGGTCTCGCGGTCTTCGTCGCTCGGCGGCAGGTAGGCCCCGCCGAACGCGTCGTATCCCTTCCGATAGCTCGGCTCATCCACGGCCGGCGCGCTGCTGCACCCGGAGAGCAGGAGCGCAGCCAGTAACGTGGCCAACGCGATCCGTCCCATGGTTCCCCTCCTATGCGGGTCCAAAAGGGCAGCGTAGGGCGGACCGTCGACAGTCAGGCACTGAACGTCTTAGGAAGCGGTCCGCCGATCCAGGCGTCCCTCTCACCTCGTCGCGTGCGATCACGGTGAAGGTCTGCATAGTCTGGACGTCCCACCGCCAGGGGGGTTCCTGGAGGCGTTCATGCCTGCTGGCCGTCCGATCTGGAGCGGGGCCGTGTCGTTCGGGTTGGTCACGATCGCCGTGAAGCTCGAACCTGCGACCGAGTCGCACAACATCGCCTTCAACCAAATTCACAAGGCGGACGGCGGCCGGATTCGATACCGCAAGGTGTGCGAGATCGACGGCCAGGAGTTGTCCCAGGCCGAGATCGGCAAGGGGTACGAGATCGCGAAGGACCAGGTCATCCCCATCACGGACACCGACCTCGCCGAGATGCCCCTGCCGACGGCGAAGGCGATCGAGATCGTGGCGTTCGTCGACCGGGAGAGCATCGACCCGATCCGCCTCGGTGAGAGCAACTACTACCTGCGGGCAGACGGCCAGGTCGCCGCGAAGCCCTACGTCCTCCTGCGGAAGGCGCTGGAGCGCACCGACAAGGTCGCCATCGCCAAGTTCGCCCTGCGGGGCCGCGAGCGCCTGGGGATGCTGCGGATCAAGGGCGACGCCCTGCTGCTGAACTCGCTGCACTGGGACGACGAGATCCGCTCCTCCGAGACCCTCACCCCCGACGCAGCGGCGCCCACCAAGCAGGAGCTGGACAGGGCGCTCGCCCTGCTGGAGACGATGAGTGTCGAGCACCTGGACGACATCGAGCTCGTCGACCACTACCGCGACGCCCTGGTCGAGGTGATCGCAGCGAAGGCCGAAGACCGCGAGCCGCAGCCCGTCGAGGGCGAGCGGGCTCCGGCCGGAGCGGTGCTCGACCTCATGGCCGCGCTGGAGGAGTCCGTGGCCAAGGCGAAACAGTCCCGTGGCGAGAGCAGCGACGATGAGCACGCCACGGTGCACGAGATGCCCAAGTCGAAGAAGAAGGCCGCGGCGAAGAAGACCCCCGCGAAGAAAGCGGCCGCCAAGAAGACGACGGCGAAGGAGGCCGCGAGGAAGCGGGCTTCCTAGCCCTGCACGGCGAACGCTCCGGCGTGAGGTCCTGCGGCAGGCGCAGGCGGCATCCGGTGACACCGGAACCACGGTCGGTGCCGTCATGGTCGAGGCCCCTTCCACGCGGCCGTGAGCGCAAACGTGGCCGCCAACGCACTCCGCCATTGGCTGATCGAGACGGAGGCGTGGATGGAACGAGGCGCACCATATGACGGCCGCGAGGACATGCCAGAACTGCGCAACGCTGCGTCGGAGAAGCTCGCCCAGTACACGAGGACGACGACCCCGAATGCGCCGGAATCCTGAGTTCGCCATCCAGCATCCAGGATCAGGAACAGGCGCTGAGCTTGCTTTTTGTCTTCTGGCGCTTCTGAAGTGGTGCGGGCAGGGTGGGTGGCATGACAGACAGTTCCGCCTCTGTTCCTGCGGATGTAGATGATCGCCAGGCCATAGAGAACATCCTCGGTAGTCGCTTGAGTCAGGCATGGCCGGCGGGTGCATTGGCGCCGGGCGCCCGGGTCACGGTCGTTCGGGACTCGGGCTGGGACGGCCCTTGGCAGGTCGAGTTTCCCGGAACGATCGATGCCATGGGTGCACCCGTGCCCAACGAACATGCTCAGGCGCTCAGTGGCGAACTGCTGTACTGGGTCATCTTTGACGCGCCGCAGTACGACAGCGACGGGGACGGCCCCTATCGCAAGGCCCGGGTCTGGGGTCGGTACCTGCGGACGGAGCCTGAGCCTGCAGTTTAGGGATGCGGCAGGTCATGTTGCCGCGCTCGAATCGCTCGCCCACGCGCCCCCTGCTCGCTCGGGCGAGTCGGCGTGGTGCCCGTCCCGGGGCAGGGACGGGCACCGTGGTCTGCTGGGTTCAGCACATCTTGTAGTCGTGCCTGGTGGAGTTGTAGGAGCAGGTGTCGGCCTTGGTGCCGTTGGCCTTCTTCAGGGTGGCGGTGTCCTTGTCGTTGTTCCAGACGTACCAGGCACGGTTCTGGTAGCGGTGGGTGGAGGTGTTGGTGCCCTTGCCGGTGTGGACGGTGACGGTCTTGCCCTTGCCGAGGGTGTAGGTGCCGAAGGTGTACTTGTGGTTCGCCGCGTCGGTCAGGGTCCAGCCCTTGAGGCTGACGGCGGAGCCGGTGGTGTTGCGGATGACGACGTACTCGGCGTTCAGGCTCGCGTTCGCGCCGCGGTCGGTCCCGGGACTGTCGTAGTAGACCTTGTACAGGTGGACCGAGCCGGCTGCCTGCGCCGTGGAGGGCAGGGCGAGCAGACTACCGAAGGCCACCGCCGTGACAGAGGCGGCTGCGGTACGCGTACGGAGCATGAGTTCCCCTTCGATGATGAGAGAGCGCCGGACTTCCCCAATCTCGCCCGGCAGTTGATCACCGTAGAGAGCATCAGTCCGCGAACAGCACCGTGTTACCAAACACGGACAGAACGAACTAACGTGCGAAAGTGCAGATAAGGGGGAAGTCTCTGTCGGGAGACGGCATCGGCCCCGTCAGGAGTGGCTGACGGGGCCGAGACGGGCCTCCCAGTTGGCGGTGGTAGACCCATAGGAGGAAGCAATGCGGTTCGCTTCGCCATGAACAACGAGCCAGCCCATCCGTAGGCACGACCGAAGAGGACGACGCCTGGTCGGCGAAAAGGCCCCAGCGAACCAGAACCGGTCCGCTGGCTCGCAGCCGAGCGGGCCGGCCGGCTGACGCCGCAGCACCGCGTTCGCGCGGGACGGAGGCGTCCGCCGGTGTCAGGGCCGCATCTGGGGCTGTGGTTCCCGCTGGCGGTGCCTTCGGGGCGCCGGGTGCTCGGGGTGCGGGTCACCGGGCAGAGTGTGGCCGACCGGGCTGCCCTGTGATGGCCCCGCACGCCGGACTGGTTCGGAAGAAGGGGCCGCGAACGGGTCGGACCGTACGTTCATGGGTACCACGCCCACGCTCCGCCCGTCAGGGTCCAGCAGGCGCCCCATCCGTTAGACGAAGCGCAGCACCACGGCCCGGTCGAGGACGGTCAGCTCCGGCACCAGCTCGGCGAGTCGCTGCTCCAGCCGCTGTGCGTCGTCGAGCAGATCTTCGCGCGTCCCGGCGATGCAAGTCAGGCGCGACTGCACAGACTCGGTAACGGCCCTGGACAGGGCGATGGGCGCATCGACGTGGCAGCCGCCACCCGCGAACCACACGGGATAGTCCTCCGACCACACATACGCCACGCACACCGGCAGGCCGTAGGAGTTGTTCACCATGACCAGTTCGACCAGGACGTGGGCCTGGTCGAGCCGGGCATGCAGGGATGCGCAGTAGGGGTCGGTGACCGTACGCAGGGCGCCGTTCTTCGGTGGGAGCACCACCCGTGCGGGGCGCTCGTGATGGGCGGGGTCCTGCACCCGCGTGGTGCAGGACCCCAGACCGCGGGCGGCTTCGGGGGACGACAGCCGCCTGCGGAGCTTCAGGTCGTGACCGCCATGCAGTCCAGGACGGCCCTCTGGGCACGGTCGAGCGCGCGGTAGAGGGCCGCGACGAGCCGGGCGCGGGATTCGACGTGGTCAAGAGCCCTGCTCCGGCGCCGGGGAACCGTCAGTCGGCGTACGGCCTCGTGGCAGGCCGCCCGGCCGAGCACGGCAGCCTGGTGGTCCATGGGAAGGCGCCCGCACACGGTCCCGACCTCGGTGATCAGGAGACGGATATGGCCGGTGAGCTGGAGGGCGATCCGGTCGAGCTCTGCCGGAGGCGGGGTGCCGCACTGGCCTTCCCGCCAGCTCAGTGCCGCCTGTGCCAGGTTCTCGATCCGGGCCCGGTCGAGCGGGATGTCGTCGCCGGCCGTGCCGGTGGGGTCGTGGAACACGCTCCCTTGTTTCATGTGGCCGCCCCCTCGAGGACGGCTCCCAGGATCGGCTCGACGGAGGCGACGAACACGCCGTGGCGGTGGAGGTACCTGCGTTCAGCAGCCCACACCGACCACGTGAACCCGAAGTGCCCTGTGGCGGGTACCACCAGACCGTGAATCCGCCTCTGCTCGGCGAGCGAGCGAAGGCGGTCCCAGCCCGGCCGCGACTGCGGCCGTGTCTTCAGCGGGCAGCGGTCCGTGATCGTGCAGCCGTCGGGTACCAGCCAGCCGCGACGGTCAGCGAGGACGGCAGTTCGGGCCAGCAGCTCCTTCACGGTGTCGGCGTCGGGATCGGTCGCGTACAGGGCAACCGTGCTGATTCTTCCCGGCGGTAGGTGCCCAGGTCCGTGGCGTGTGAGATCGGTGTCGGACACGGCGTTCGCCCTCCGGATGTGTGTCGGCGTCTTGCTCCAGACAACCGCCCGAGGGCCATGGAAGGGCATATCGAAGCCGCGCGTTCTACCCGCTGCGACCGTAGCGAATTGACCGTTCCTTTACCTCCGGTGGAAGGGTCTGCGCCTCTACGGTGGGGGCGTGGCGTACGTACGGAACGAGGCGTTCATAGCCTGGATGACCCGCAACGACTGGACTGCGCGGGAGCTCGCCGCCGAGCTGAGCGCCATCACCAGGCAGGTCACGCAGAAGACCCGGTCTGAGGGCGAGCTGTCCGAGGTGACGGTACGTAAGTGGCGGTCAGGTGAGACGACATGGCCGCAGGGCAAGGCACGGATGGCTTTGGAGCAAATCAGCGAGCTGCCTGTGACCGCCTTAGGCTTCGCACCCCCCAACCGCCGCAAGAACCGCCCCGCCACGGAGGACCCCGTGCACCGCCGCTCCTTCCTCAACGCCGTGTCCGGCGCCGCAAGCTCGGTGGTCCTGGCCGGGGCCGCGCCCGCGGTCGGGAGCAGCGACGTCCTGCGGCTGCGGCAGCAGCTCGACACCCTCTTGGCCCTCGACAATCAGCGCGGCGGCCACGACACCCTGGAGCGCGCGGCGCTCGCCGGCGCCCGGGAAGCCATCGCGCTCCAAGCGAAGGCCGCCACCCAGCGCACCCGGCAGCGGCTGTTCTCGCTCGCCGCCGACTACACAACGACCGCAGCATGGTCGTGTGTCGACGCCCGCGAACACGACCGCGCCGACGCCCACCTCGACCGGGCCCTGCAACTGGCCGGTCTCGCCCAGGACCCAGCCGCGGCCACGTGCGTGTGGAACTCGGTCTCCATGCTCGCCAACCAACGCGGGAACCACATCCACGCCCTCGCCGCCGGTCAAGCAGCCCGGGCAACTGCCATCACCCGCCGCGACCCACTCTTCGCGAGCCTTGCGCACGCTCGCACCGCCATCGCCCAGGCCCGTCTTCCCGGCGAGCGCACGGCAGCCCTACGCGGACTCGGCCGCGCCGCTGACGCACTCGACAAGGCGGACATGACCCAGCCCCGGCCCAGCTGGGTGTCCTTCTACGGCCGCGCCGAGCTACTGGCGATCACAGCCATCGTCCACGACCAGCTCGGCGACGCCGACGTCGCGGAAGCCGCCTCGCACCAGGCACTCGCCGCCCTTCCCCCAGCATTCGTACGCAACCGCGCCCTCGCCACCGCGCGGCTCGCCCTCGCCCAGCTTCACCAGGGAGACATCGACCAGGCCGCTGCCACCACCGTAGACGTCTTCACCCTGATGTCCGGCAGCCCCCTGCCGGGCCGCCTGCGCACTCGCCTTGGAGACTTCCACCGCGACCTGATCACCACCGCCCCCAACTCGTTCGTCGCAAAGGACTGGGCAGACCGCTACCGCACCGAATGGAGCCGTCGATGACGGACTACACCCTGAGTCGCTACGGACGCGACGACCTGCCCACGATCCGGCAGACCCTCCTCGACGTCCACGCCGACGCCTACGGCGAGCAGATGCACGACCCCTTCCACCAACGCTTCCCCTGGTTCGTCGACACCTGGGGCAGCCTGTCCACCTTCGACTGCGTCATCGCCTACGACGGTGACGAGCCCGCCGGATTCGCCTACGGCGCCTCGGCGAACCCTGGCCGCGAATGGTGGCGCGAGCACCTCTCCCCGGCACCCAATCCGGACACGACCTTCGCCCTGTCAGAGCTGATGGTCCGCCCGAAGTGGCGCAAGACCGGGCTCAGCAAGAGCCTCCACGACCACCTGCTCCGCTCCCGGCCCGAGACCCTGACCGTTCTCCTCGTCGACACCGCCCAACCCCGCGTTCAGGCCCTCTACGAGGCCTGGGGCTACCACAAGGTCGGCGAACGCCAGCCCTTCCCCGACTCCCCTCGCTGCGCCGTGATGCTCCACGGCCTCCCCGAAGCGTGAAAGTCAGTCCGCCGCCGGGCGCAGCACCTGGAGGATGGACGGTGCGTCGTCGGCGATGATGTCGACCAGGACCCGCAGCGGCCGCAGTGCCGTGTCGGCGGCGTCGACCACCCGCAGGATGCTGGCCGCGTTGGCGAAGAGGCCGACGGTGAGACCAGTCGGCACGGACGCGACGGCGTCGCGCGCGGTGGTCATAGTCGTCTCGGACCACGCCGTACGGGCCAGGCCCTCCGCGACCTCCAACTCGCACAGGGAGGGCAGCCAGCGGCCCGCCTCGTAGTCGTCCGTCACGGCCGCGCACTGTTCGACCAGGGAGCGCCAGGCCATGTCCGCGTTCGCCAGATCGGCCGACCCGCGCCCGGGACGGCCGGTCCAGCACGGTGCGCACAGCGGCACCGGGCGGGCAGGCGGGCCGAGGCTGCCGTACTGGACGAGCACGGACCGCACGGGCCCGCCGGCGTCGTCGGGCGTCGTCTCGCACAGAGGGCAGACGGCGGGAACAGGCGCGAGCGTCCGATGAACTGCAAGGAGCGGGGATGAATCACACCCCACCAACGACCAGGCCGACGGCAGGTGCCCGCTCACTTCGAGAACGGGGAGTGTCGCGCTCTAAGGGGTGGTCCTCTTCGGCTTCTGCAGGGCCAGCACGGGCTCGCGGCACACCACACAGAGCGGGTTCCCGCCGAACCCATATCGGTGGGTCGGCTTGTGGCAACGCGCGCACAGCCCAACCTGGTCGGCCGGGCATGTCGGCGCCGGGGTGATGCGGGGGGCAGGGGTGCTCATGGGCGTGTCCTTCGTGAGTGGGCCGGGCCGCGCCGACGGGCCACATGATAGAACACCTGTTCTTATGTCGAGAGCAGCGACTCACGGTCGCGTGTTCGAATATCTGTTCGGTATTGTAGAGATCTAGCCAACCGGTTAGGACGCATTTGGGGGTCTTTGGCCGGAGGTCGTGATGGGCGGAGGTGTGCATCTGCATGTCGCGTCCGGCTTCTCGGCCCGCTACGGCGCCTCCCACCCCGGTGATCTGGTCGCCCGGGCCGCCGAGCGCGGCATCGGCACGGTCGCGCTGACTGACCGGGACACCGTGACCGGCGTCGTCCGGTTCGCGAAGGCCTCGGCCGCCGCCGGCATCCGGCCGCTCCTCGGTGTCGACCTCGCGGTCGCCCCCCACCAGCCCGCCCCCGAGCGGAACGAACACCGACGGACTCCGGTCCGCGGCGGCGCGCACGTGGTGGAGGCACCCTGGCGGGTGACGCTGCTGGCGCAGTCGGCGGCCGGGTGGGGGCGGCTGTGCCGGATCGTTTCCTCCGCCCACGCCGACGTCATCGGCGCCGCCGCCGGGCCGCCGATCGCGGACTGGGACGCCGTGCGGGAGTACACGGACACCGGTCTGACGGTCCTGCTGGGCCCGGCCTCCGAGCCGCTGCGTGCGCTCACCGGCGGTCGGCTGGACATCGCCGAGCGCCTGCTGGCGCCCTGGCGTGAGCTGGCCGGGGTGAACCTGCGCCTGGAGGTCGTGTGCTGGGGCCTGGCCGGGACGGGCCCGGGGTCCGTACGGCACGCCGCGCGGACGCTCGCGCTGGCGGACCGGCTCGGGATCCGTGCGGTGCTGTCGAACGCGGTCCGCTACGCCGACCCGGGTCAGCACCGGATCGCGGACGTCTTGGACGCCGCCCGGCTGCTGCGCCCGATCGACCGGAAGCGGCTGGACTGTGGCGAGCGCTGGCTCAAGGCGCCCGACGACATGGCCGCAGTCGCGGAACGCGTGTGCGCGGCCGCCGGATCCGGCCGCGGCCGCGTGGCCGCCCTCCTGGCCGAGACCGTCCGAACGGCGGACGAGTGCGTCGTCGACCCCGTCGCCGACCTCGGCCTGGGGAGCGCGCACTTCCCGGAGCCGGTTGTGGTCGGCGCGGACCCGGGGCGGGGTGGTGCGATGCGGCTGCTGCGGCAGCGGTGCGAAGCCGGCATGACCGCGCGCGGACTCGATCTCGACGTCACGGCGATGGACCAGCTCGACTACGAGCTCGGCATCATCGGCCGCCTGAAGTTCGAGCCCTACTTCCTTGCGGTCGCTCAGGTCGTCGCCGACGTGAGGGACATGGGCATCCGGGTCGCCGCCCGCGGCTCCGGCGCCGGCTCCATGGTCAACCACTCCTTGTTCGTGGCCACGGCCAACCCGTTGGAGCATCAACTGCTGTTCGAGCGGTTCCTGTCGGAGCGGCGGGCGTCGCTGCCGGACATCGACATCGACGTGGAGTCCGCACGCCGCCTGGAGGTCTACGACCGGATCATCGAGCGTTTCGGGAAGGAGCGGGTCGCGGTCACCGGGATGCCCGAGACCTACCGGGCCCGCCACGCTCTGCGGGACACAGGGCTCGCGCTCGGCCTGCCCCCGCACGTCGTCGACAAGGTGGCGAAGTCGTTCCCGCACATCCGGGCCTGCGACATCCGCGGGGCGCTCGCCGAGCTCCCCGAACTCCGGCAGCTGAACGCGGAGGCTGCTTCGTACGGGCGGCTGTGGGAGCTGGCGGAGGGCCTGGACGCGATCCCGCGCGGGATCGCGATGCACCCTTGCGGCGTCATTCTCTCCAACGCCACCCTGCTCGACCGCCTCCCCGTGCAGCCGACCCCGGGCGGCCAGTACCCGATGGTCCAGGCCGACAAGCACGACGTCGAAGACCTGGGTCTCCTCAAGTTGGACGTGCTGGGTGTGCGGATGCAGTCCGCGATGGCCCACGCGGTCGGTGAGATCCGCCGTACGACAGGACGGGCCATCGACCTGGACAACCCCGACCACGTCCCCCTCGACGACGTGTTCGCGTTCAAGATGATCCAGGACAGTGACACCGTCGGGATGTTCCAGCTGGAGTCACCTGGCCAGCAGGATTTGGTCGGCCGGCTCCAGCCCCGCGACCCCCAGGACGTCATCGCCGACATCTCACTGTTCCGGCCGGGCCCGGTCCAGGGCGGGATGCCCGCGCTCTACATCGCCGCCCGCCATGGCGCCGAACCGACCTACCCGCACCCCGACCTCGAGCCGGTACTCCGCGATACGTACGGCGTGACGATCTGGCACGAGCAGATCATCGACATCCTCGCCGTCATGACCGGCTGCGACCGCGCGCTCGCGGAGGTCGCCCGCCGTGCTCTCGGCGACGAGAAACGGCTGCCGAAGCTGGAGGCGTGGTTCCGTACGAAAGCCGGTGCCCGCGGCTACGCGCCGAAGGTCCTGGATGAGGTGTGGGAGATCGTCTCGTCGTTCGGGGCGTACGGGTTCTGCCGCGCGCACGCCGTCGCCTTCGCCGTCCCCGCCCTCCAGTCCGCCTGGCTCAAGGCCCACTACCCCGCCGCGCTCTACGCCGGGCTCCTGGAGCACGACCCGGGGATGTGGCCGCTTCGCGTGATCGTCTCCGACGCCCGCCGTCACAACGTGCCCGTGCTGCCCGTGGACGTGAACAAGTCCCGGCCCCAGTACACCGTGGAGGAGACCGACAACGGATCCGGCGTCCGGCTCTCCCTTGCGTCGGTGAAGGGCATCTCAGAGGACCAGGTCGCCCAGATCGCCGCCGGCCAGCCCTACAACTCCCTGCAGGACTTCTGGCAGCGCGCCCACCCGGCGCTGCCGATCGCCGAACGCCTCATCCAGATCGGCGCGCTCGACCAGCTCAAGGGCGACCAGACGCGGCGTGACCTGCTGCTCCAGGCATCCGAGCTCCACCGTCACACCCGCAGCCGCCCCGGCGCCGGTCAGCTCCCGATCGACGACGCGCTCGTCACGGCCGGCCCGTCCGGGCTGCGGGAGATGACCAGCCGGGAGCGCCTGGACGCCGAGCTCGGCGTGCTGAAGATCGACGTGAGCCAGCATCTGATGGAGCACCACCACCGGCTGCTGAGGGAGATCGGCGCCACCGACGCCAAGCACCTGCGCGCGATGCATCCCGGGCAGCCCGTCCTCGTCGCCGGCGTACGCGCCTCCACGCAGACTCCGCCGATCCCATCCGGGAAGCGGGTCATCTTCGTCACCCTCGAAGACGGCTTCGGCCTGGTCGACATCGCGTTCTTCGAAGACTCCCACGAGGCGTGCGCGCACACCATCTTCCACAGCGGGCTCCTCCTCGTACGGGGCACCGTCGAGGCCCGCGGCCCGCGCCGGACCATCGTCGGGCAATTGGTCTGGGACCTGGAAGAGCTCGCCGCCGCCCGCCGCGACCACGGACCCCAGGCCGTCCTCGACCTCCTCGGCCACACCACGCCCGCCCCCACCCCAGCCCAGACGGCCGACGCTCCAGCCCGGACGCTGACGAACGGCACCGCCGGCGCGCGCCTCCACCCCTACGCCGACCTTCAGCCCGCCGGCACCCGCTCCGCCGACCTCAACAAGCTCGGCCACACCAGCCCCGGGAGCGCCGGATGACCACCTCACCCCGCACGATCCTCCGCATCCACTTCCACCTGCCAGATGCCGACCATGGTCTGTACGAACAGCTCCTGGCCCTCCTCGAAGGCATCACCCCGCAGGTCGAGGCACACCCGGCCGACTACTCCGCCGACGTCTCCCTCACCGGGGCCCTGAGGTACTGGAAGCAGGACGCGGCCGGGCTCGTGGGTGTGATCCGGCTGCGGGCACTCGCCCTCCACGGCGTCCAGACGAGCGCGGGCGCGGGACCGAACCGGATGATCGCGGCGATGGCGGCCGCCATCACGCCGCCCGGCGCCGCCACCATCGTCGGCAACACCCCGTACGACATCGCGGCCTTCCTGCGGCCCCGGCCTGCCGCCGCGCTCCCCGGCATCGGCCCTGCGGCCGCCCGAGCCCTGGACCGCCTCGGTATCCGAACCGTCGGCGACATCGCCGACGCCCCGCTCGCCACCCTGCAACGCATCCTCGGCACCGCCGCCGGCCGCCAGGCACACGACCGGGCACTCGGGACCGACGACCGTCCGATTGTCCCCGCTGCCGCCCCGAAGTCCCTCTCCCGCACACACCGCTTCGACCGCGACGAACTCGACCCCGAGCAACACCACCGGGCCGTCCTCGGCCTCGTCGAGCAGCTCGGCGCCCAACTCCGCCACGACCAGAGCATCGCTGCCGCGCTCACCCTCAACGTCACCTACGCCGACCGCACCACAACCAGCCGCACCCGCACCCTGACCGAAGCCACCGCCCACACCCCCGCACTCGCCAGCACCGGCCGCGAACTCCTCGCCTCGCTCGGCCTCCAGCGCGCCCGCGTCCGCGCCCTGTCCGTACGGGCCGAACGGCTCCAAGCCGCCGAGACCGGCACCCACCAGCTCACCCTCGACATCCGCGACGGTAAAGCCCGCGACCTGGAGACCGCACTCGACCGCGCCCGCGCCCGGTACGGCCAAGGCGCGGCCGGCGCCGCGGCCGCCTATCGACGTATCAGCAGGACAACTCCGGCGTAGCCGAGGACCGGGCCGGGGCCGCTTCCGCTCCCACCGCGTCCGGCGTTGAGGCGGTTGGAAGAGCTGAGGACGGACACCGTCTCGCACGGCGCCCCCACGCTGACTGGGCGGGCTGCCGTGTCTCCGTCGGGTCCGGCTCGATCGGCCCGATGGCGCGACCGGCGGGTACATCCCGATCGCCTGGGTGTGTGTTCTGCACACCCGAAGGCTGCCCAGCTCAGCCGTCCTGCATCACAAGATCAGCGACAGAGCCGATGAACGTGCTCAGCGAGATGACAGGCTGTTCGCTCGGCTCGGTGGGCGGATCACCAGAGGCCGAAGAACCGGCTCCACCACGTGGGCCGCGCCGCGAAGTGCTCCAGCGCGCTGGGGCCCTCGTAGTCGCTCTCCAGCAGTTCTTCGGGGACGCTCACGTAGCCGAGCTCAGTCAAGGCCTGCTCCACTGTGGCTAGGTCAGCGGGATCCAGCGCGCCCTCCTCACGGGCTTCGTCCGTGCCGAGGAAGGCCCCCGGATTGTCGGCGCATACCTCGGCGAGGGAGCCGAACTTGCTCACGCAGACCACGATCCGTGTTCCGCAGATCGTCGCGTCCGCGGGCACGTGGATGCGCCCGTACTCACTGGAGTCCTGGGTGTCCCGCTCGGACTCGCACGGGGCTCCGAAGTCCGCTTCGAGCCGGCGGATCAGACCGCTGAACGCGAGGCCGGTCGCGGCGCGGTCGTAGTGCTGCGGTTGTTCCAGCCGCTCGGGGTCGTCGAGTTCGCGCAGGAGGGCCAGCAGTTCCGTCTCGCTCATTGCCATCCGCCCATCCTGCCGCCCGGCGGGCGGCAACAGGGGCAGTGCGGGAACTCGTAGCGAGACAGGCATGACCGTGCCCGTTGCACCCCAGTGACTCCTCCCCTCGTGAAGAGGGGGCTTCTCGCTATGCCAGATTGGCTTTGCGACGGGCCAGCCCTGCCCGTAGGACGTTCAGAGCACCCACTGTGTCGGCGTCGCGAACGGGGGGCGCCTTGGGCCGAACTGCGGTTTCAGAGGCGGGGCTCTTGCCGAAGAGTGTATTCCTCGGCCAGTTTGCGGCGCGGTCCGTGTGGTTTGCCCGGAGTAAGGCACCAGGCCCCGGCTTCCTGGCTGCAGACGGGGCAGGTCACGTCGTAGACCTGCCACACAGGCCGGGCTTTCCTCTGCTCCCTGTGCCGTTCTTCCCGCTCGTTGATGATGAGCTGCAATCGCTCGTCATGCGGCAGTTGCCGCACCCGACCGGCACGGTCCCCGCCCAAGACAACACACTTCTGGCCACGGCCCGCCTCACAACGGGGACATAACTTCTTGGTCCAGTACGCCTTGCCGACCTGGTTGTGCAGGGGCACCTGCTCTCGCGGCCTGGGCGGGGAGGATGTCTGGGACGAGGTGGGAAGAGACCGGGCGCGTGCGCTCCACAGCGCGATCTCGGTCTGTCGGTGCGCCCCGACCTTGCCGATCTCGTTGGCCTCCCGGCACAGCTGCTTGACTCTGGACCTCAAGAGTTGCGGGTCTGTGTTCGCTGGGAGGCGGTTGAGGTCGGCGACGAGACCGTCCAGGCGCTCGTTTGCGGCCGACGCGACGGCGGCCAGGTAGTTGGTGGCCGTGCGGACCGCGTGTTCCTCCTCCTCAGTCCGGTCCGCCTTGGTGGCCGCTTTGACGTCGGGAAGGAGCGACTTGACCCTCCTAGTCCTCCGGTTGGCGACGGCCTGGTTCAGGTCGGCACACAACCTTTGGCGGGTCTCCGCTTCCTTCTCTATCCAGAGGGAGGCGTTTCGCAGGGCGGCATCCAGTTGGCCCTGGAGGTGCGGGCTCACGCCGGACAGCTCGGTGATCTCTCGGCACACCGATTCCGCCAGGTCTGTGGACTTGATCCGGCGGGCGTAGAGGAGCCGGCGCAGCAGCTCCTGCGCCTGGACGTCCTGCGCCGGTGCCTCCTGCTTCCTTCCCGGGGACCATCGGGTGGGAGGAGGTGCACTGCGGGCCTGGACGATCCGCTCGACTGCCGGTGTGGACAGACCCCGCTCGGTGATCTCGCAGTCGTCCAGGGCGAACCATTCGGTGGGCCGTGCGAACGCCTCGGTGCCGATCCGCACCCGGCGGGTGGTGCCTTGGCTGTCCAGGCGGATGCGGTGCACGTACCAGCGGTGGATCAGAGTTTCCGGGTCCACTGGAACGGACACTCCGAGTACCGGCTCGTGCTCGGCGTCCCAGTCTGGTGCCACCTCCTGGTCGAGGTGCACGCGCAGCCTCCTGTGCGGGAGCTGGATGTCGACGACCGATCCGATCGGCACCCCGTTCGGCTGGACGAAATCGAAGCCGGCCTGCGTGCCGCGAGCGCGCAGCCAGGCGTCGGCCGAGGCCTTCACATACAGGTGGTCAGCGCTCGCCACGCCGCGGGAACGGCGTCCGCACAGGTGGGGGTGCCCGTCGGGGCCGGGGTAGTGCGCGAAGTGGCAGACCCGGTCGGTATACAGCTTGGTGGTCAGCTGCAGACCACAGCCTCCGAGCAGCAGCCCGCACCAGAAGGTGTCCTGCTCGTGCCGCTGGCGGAAGGCGTCCAGCTCGATCGCCTCCAGCGGCAGCATCAACGGCTCCTCGGAGTCCGCGTGGCCCAGAACCGCAGTCTGGATCTGCCGCCTGTCCCCCCGCATGACACCCCTTTCCTCTCAACTCATCGTCCCAGTTCAAGGGTTCTCTCCACAGCTGACCAACGCATTCACACCGTCAGCGTTGGTGGCGGCGCCCAGCAGGTGTTCAGGCCCATACGCCCGCCCCGCCACGTGTGTGGCATGGGCTCCGTCCGAGACCAGGAGCGCTACCACCGCAGTCGGAGCCAGCCCACTACCCGGCACGACGTTGCGGCGCTACCGGCCGCGCAGAGCCCCGGTCAGCTCCTGGTGCCAGCGCGCGCGGCGCAGGCTCTGGGCCGCGGGCTCGGGGCCGAGCGCGACGGCCTGGTCGGTGACGTCGTAGGTGACGCGGTAGGCCATGACCTGGGCGGCGAGATCCATCCACTCCTGCGTCCGGTCGGCCGGCGCCACTGGGCCGAGGACGGTGACGAACCACATCGGCAGCAGGGCCCTGTCGCGGATCGCGTCGGCTAGGCAGCTCCGCAGCATCCACTCCAGCTTCCGCTGCGCCTTGTCGCCTGCGTCGAGGACTGAGGCCTTCGCCGAGCGCAGCTTCTCGTCGCGGGCGAGAGCAGCCCGGGCCTGTTCGGCGGCGGAGGCGGAACTTTCCGCCTGTGCCGCGCGACCGTCGGCGACTTGCCGGGAGGCGTTGAAGTCGACCACGGCCTGCTTGAACGCGGGTGAGGTCCTGGAGGTCGAGGAGAGGATCCTGGCGGCCTCGACCACCTTGGCCTGGTGTTCGTCCCGCTCTTCGACGGCGCTCTCGTGCGCGCGGATCCGGGCGAGGTGGGTGGCGCGCCGGGCGTCGGTGAGCAGGTCCTCGCGGGCCTGGGCGGCGGTGGAGGCGGTCTTGGCAAGTTGTTTCCACTCCGGCTCGACGGTGTCGAGGTCCGCGGCCGGGGCACCGCCGTTGGCCAGGAGGTGGCCTTCGAGGAGCTGGATGCGGCCGGTGAGCCGCTTGACGGCCTGCTCGACGCCGGCGATCTCGCTGCGGACGTCGCTGTCAAGTTCGTCGAGTTCGCCCTGGACGCGGCCGATGTCGTCGCGGATGTCGCGCAGTTCGTAGTCGAGGTCGGAGACGTATCCGATCTTCGACTTCAGTGTCTCAACGTCGTCCTCGACGGAGGAGGTGCGGTCCTCCACCTCGCCGGTGCGGCTTTCCAGCCGCCGGATCTTCGGCCCGTAGTCGCTGACCTCGGTCACCGGGTGCCGCCCTTCTTCGTGGTCGTGTCCTCGACGACGGTGCCGAAGAGGGGAACCCAGGCGGCCAGGATCAGCAGGATGAACCAGGCGCTGATCACGCCCAGGGTGACGAGCACGACCAGCACACCGACCACGTGCACGGCGAATGCGGCGACCCTGCGGGCCATGTGGGCGTCGGCGTCGACCTTCTGGATGGAGCCGACGAGCGTCCCCAGCAGGTGCGGAATCAGCAAGACCAGCCACCCGCCGGACAGGTCCAGGGCGAAGACGAGCACGACCATGACCGCAGTGACGACTGCCTGCCCGCGCCAGGACCAGAGCACGATGCGTTCGCTCAGCTGCCGCGCCGGCTCGGCCAGCCGCTGCGGGATCGTCCGGTCGTACTCCACCAGCTCGCCGACGGCACTCACCAGCTCCGCATACCCGGCCGCGAAGCGGTCCTCATCGCCGGACGCGCTCAGCACCCGCGAACGGCGGTCGCCGACCCGCTGCTGCAGCTCGGCAAACCGCCGATTGATCTCCTGCTCGGTACTGCCCACCAGGTACCCCCACCCGCATCGAACTTCCACCGCCCGGGAGCCTTCCCCGCGCGGCGCCCCGCCATCAGCCGTCAAACCGGTCGACCGTACCGGCCGTTATCAACCGGACGCAGGTTGATCGACCGCAGTGGCCGAATCTGATCCGGAGGGGTCCTGGACGGTCTTGTGGGGTCGACATCCTGACGGACGACGGAGAACTACGCCTTTGGCTGGGGAGTGCGGGCAACAGCCGCTGGGGGCGCGCAGGACCGAGGCGTTGGAACCCGTGGTGGCTGGGGGCGTTGCTGTTATCAGTGGAGGGCCGTCAGTCTGTGCTGGCGGCTTGGTGGCTGCGGCGGCTGGCATCGGCCGAGCTGTAGAAGAGAGGCAACCGTCGCTCCTGTTCGTGGGTGACGTCGAACCCTGCGATGCGTGCCGCGGCTGGGTGCTGAGGATACTTCTTGTCTCCCGAACAGACTGCATGTTCCCGGCCGTACTCAAAGGAGGCGGCCGACGGAGTCGGGATAGGCAGGAGCCGTTTCACCGGCCCCGGGCCGTCTTCCGTTGCTTCAGCGGGCCCGCTTCCTGCATACTCCGCTGGCCCCCCCACGCATGGCTCCTCCCCGACCTGCCCACCCGGTGCCGGTGAAACGTGCCGCTCCAAGATCCATTCCACTGAACAGGACCAGGCGTGACCCCTGCCGAAGTATGTGCGGCCCTCGTCGTCTCAGGCACTCTTCTCTGCCTGGGGACGTTCCCTCTGCGCCCGCAAAGCAGGTTGCTCGCCGGGCCCGATCCGGCCCTGTGGCGAGCAATCGTGCTCGCGTGCTTCGGCCTCTGGCGACCCGCCGCACGGCTGATGACCCAGACTGGGCAGGACTGGGAGCGACGGAGCCTGTACGCCGAGGCCCTGGGGCGCGCTGGGGGCTGGCTGTGGCCGCTGTGGGTACGGGCGTGGGAGCGGGCGCGACCAGGTGACCCGGATGCGGCGCTGGTCCGGGCCCGGGCACAGGTGCACCACGCGTGGCGGTGGCGTGGCGGTCGCTACGCGAGTGCCACTGCGGCGTGGCGGTTCCGGCGGTTCCACAACGCCTTGTTCACGGCGCGCGAGAACCTCCACAACGCAGCTGTGCTCAACCCGGACGACCCAACTCCGCATGCTGCCGAGATCTGGCCGGCGCTCGGGCTCGGCTACACCGACGACATGATGCGCGAGCTCTGGGACGAGATCGTCAAGCGCGCACCGCACCACTTCGAGGCCCACTACAACGCGCTCCAGTACTGGAGCGGCAAGTGGCGGGGCTCGCACGAGAAGGCGCAGGCGTTCGCGGAGGAGGCCGCCGATGAGGCCCCAGCGGGCACGCTGTTGGCCGCGCTGCCCCTGTTCGCCTGGTACGAGACGTATCTGGCGCGTGAGAACACGCAAGCCATCGACTCCCCGCGGGTTCGGGCTTTGGTGGACGCCGCGCTGGTGGACCTAGAGGCGGCCGCCGGACACCCCGCTGCGCCTCGCGTTCAGCACATGGTCGCGTACTGCCTGACCAAGCAGGGACGTCACCGCGAGGCACTGCGCCACTTCCGCGCGGTGGATGGCTGGGTCGAGGCACTGCCCTGGCGGTACCAGAACTACCAGCGCCTCGCCTACCGCGGCGTCCGTACCGCTGCCGCCCGCGGCGTCGTCACCGATTCCGTCCGGCGATGGTTGCGGCGCAGCTGACGTTGCTCCGTCCTTCAGAACCCGGCGTCGGCGGCCGTTTTGCGTCCTGCGAACGGCGCCGCCCGTGGGCAGACAAAGGGCAAGCGAGAGCCTCGCCGACGGGGGCGGCGAGGCTGCAGCCCAGTGTGGCAGCAGCGCGCCGCAGACGTGCCCGTTTGCCGCGAGGAGCGCGACAGCAGCGAGGCGCACGTCGACGGCCAGTCGGCACCAGGCCGCGCCGCGCACGCCGCCGCTGGAGGTGAGGCCGGCCGACTGCAAGGCCGAGGAGGCAACGGAGACGGGAGGCCGAGGAGAGGAGGGCGAAGCAAGGGAGGGGCGACAGAGCGAGCAGGCAGCGCCGGGCCGTCAGGACAGCAAGCCTCTTCCTCCGACTCGCGCGTTGACCTCGATCAGCCGGGGCGTCGGTCCGTCCGCCATGCTGGCACCTGGCGGCGCTTCAACAATCCGCAGTGGCGTACCTTGTCGCCGGCTCCGTACCGGCGCCGGTGTCGGTATCGGGAAGCTCCCACCGCGCTTCACGCCCTCGGGAATCCTCAATGATCAGAATTCCCCCCTTCTCGAGCGGATTGAGAGCTGTGATCGTTTTGCGCGTCTGTCCGGGTTCTACCTCGACAAAGGGAGAGAGGTCCTTGGTGCAGTTCTGCCAAGGCGCCTCGCGGTAGTCCCGTTCCTCTACGGTTCCTGACGCGCCTTCCCACCTGATGGCCGCGTAGGTCACGCCGTCGAGCCGCCCACCGGTCTTTGAGGTGAGGGTGAGCGCGACGGCCATGGCGTGATAGCTCATCAGGGGGAGGCTCTTGTCCTTGGCCAGAGCGTTTCTGTATGCGACTCCGGTGAGCGTCACTCGCATCGGGTTGCCGTCCATGTCGCTGATGGTGATGGTCTCGCCCACCTTGCGGGTGAGCGGATCGCCATCGTCAGCGTTCTCATTGCCGTTCCCCTCGTTGCCCTGGGGCAGGGGGCTTGGCCCCTCATTCGTTGAACAGCTGGCGGTGCCGACGAGCACCGCAGCCAGTAGTGCCACAACGCGGGTCCTCTTCACGTGTTCAAGACTCCCTGGATTGGATGGCTTGCTGACCGGAGAACGCAGGGCAGGCTTCATCGCCCGTGGGGTACCGCACTGCGCGGTCACAGCGCCGAGCGAGCGACATAGGGGTGGGCCTCTCCGCCCGTACGGACTCGCTCCGCCTCACCGGAGGCTGATGGGCTTGGGCAACAGGGTTCGTAGCAGCTGCGCCGTCTCTGCCTCCATGTCGACGCCGCCGCCGAGGCCTTCGTTGATGCGGGCCAGGCGCGCTGCGGCTTCACGAAGGGCACCCATGTCTCCGGCGCCGTGGTGGGCGAGGAAGACCTGGCGGTGGAGGAGTTCGTTCTCCTCGGCAGCAAGGAGGCCCTGGTGCGCGGCCCAAAGGGCCCCGGTGTAGTCCGCGGCTTCCCGTCGGCGGGTGGACAGTTCGTAGGCGACGTCGGCGATGGCGGAGACCATCTCCTGGATGGCCGGCTCAGCCCAGGCGTAGCGCTGGGGGTCGATGGCGGCGAAGGGCCGGCCGCGGACGAGCGCGAGAGCTCGGCGCAGGGCAAGGTCGCCGTCTTCATCGTGGCGGGCGAGGCCGATGCGGGCAAAGTTCTGGAAGCTGCGCCAGTCACAGGTGACGGCCTGGGCTAGGCGGTAGCGGCTGTCGCCGGTGTCCTGGACGCGCGGGAAGTACGCGTCGCCGTCGGGGTTCTTCCCGAGCCAGGAGCGGGTGCGGCTGATGACGCTGTTACGCATCTCCTTGTTCACCAGGCGGCCCGGCCAGAGCGCATCGTCGATGGCGTGGTGGTCGGCTCCGGGGTTGAGAACGAGGTAGGAGACGAGCTCGACGGCCGCGTTCAGACGGTTGGAGTCGATCCGGCCTGCGGCGCCCTCGATGACCACTCGCCCGAGCAGGCGTACGGTCGGCGCCGTGTCGTGCGGCGTCTCGGCGCGCTCGGCGGCTCGGCCCGGGGCGGGAACCGGGAGCCGACCGTCGGCCACAAGGCCTTCTGCGGCCGGATTCTGCTGGTCCTTCTTCAGTGCAGGGGTCGCCGTCGGGACAGGGACGTTTGCTGGCTTGGGTGCGGCCTGAGGGTCGTTGAAGTCAGTGCGAGTGGGAGCACTTGTGCTGTGTTCGCCTTGGTCGTCTGGTGTCTCCGCCGTGGGGGCCGGGGGCGGTTCAGGTGCCGGTCCAGTCTTCTGGGTGGGCACGCTGGTCTCAGCCTGTGCGGTGTCCAGCTCCTCCTGTTCGACGTCGGCGTACTCAGAGGGCATGCCGTAGCCGTCGGCATCAGCGAGCGGCTCGGCTTCGGGTTCGCTGTCGTCGCCGCTCGCATCCTCCGGCACCTGTGAGGAGTCCTCCTGGTCCGGCCTCCGCTGCTGGTCCTCCTCTTCCTCGTCCTCTTCGTCGAAGAGGTTGTCCAGCCACTCGTCGCGTGCGGGTACGTCGGTGGCGCTGGCGGACAGGGTGAGCAGCTCGATCGCGTCGGCGAAGTGCGGGTCGGTCAGGCCCTGGAGTGTGATGGGCAGACCGGAGCCGGGCAGGACGATGGTCTCGTCCGGGCCGACGCACCGGAGCGTCCAGCCCTCATTCGGGGCGAGGTCCGCTGTCTCGCTCGACGTCACCACCGCGCTGGCCACCCTGGGCTCGGCCGTGATCAGGCCGAACAGCGCCTCGGTCTCGTGGCCTTCCGACAGTTCGGTGGCGAGGAGGACGTGGGGCGTCCACGAACCGCCGGCGTCGTCCTGCAGGCGAGCCGTACGGAGGGTGGGTACGCCGAGCGCGGCCAGGGCGCGGCGCTGGTCGGCTGTGTGGCTGGCCAGCTCGGCAACTGCGTCGGCCAGCTCGTCTGTGCGGGCGACCCGTTCGGGGGCTGCGTCGTCAAGGCCGGGGGCGGTGCCGGCCAGCGCGGTGATCTCCAGATGGCCGGGCAGGGGGGTGCTGGCGAGCTCGACCGCGATGGCCTGCAGGACGTGGCGGGCGTGGTTGGCGTCGCCGTCCAGGTGGAGGACACCGACGTACTCCAGGTCAACGAGGACCAGTCGGCCGGCTCCGTCCCAGCCCAGGGAGACCAGCGCGGGGTAGGGGGCGTCGGCGCCCTGGAGTGCCTCCTGGTCGGCGAGGTCGGGGCTGGAGGCAGGGCAGGTCCACAGGTCGGTGCGGCCGGCAGTGCCCGAGAACGGCTTCATCGGCGCGGTGTCCTGGTCGAGGTGGAGTTCGACCTTGTGCTCGTGGAGGACGACGGCAGTGACCACCGGCAGGTCGCGGCCGGCGGCGGCGAGGTTGAGGGCCAGGGTGCGCAGGGTCGTGTCGAGGAGGTCGAAGCCGGTGGGGTGCTGGGCCGCGCGCAGGCCCTGTTCGGTGGCTGCGGCGCTGCCGGTGGGCATGGGGATGCGGCGTCCAGGTCGGCGGCGGCGCTGCTGGAGGATGCGGCGGGTGGCGAGCGTGCCGATGAGAGCGGCGGCCAGGGCGCCAGCTCCCTGCCAGACGGCGGCGGGTGCCAGGGCTTCGTCGGCGCCCTTCGTGTGCTGGGCGGTGTCCGTCTTCTGACTGTCCTTGGCAGGCGTGGAGGCGGCAGTGGTGGGTGGAGTGCTGGGTGTGGACGCGGTGGGGGCTGGCGTGGCGGGCTTCGAAGGTGCGGGGGCCTCGGGCGTGAGGGTGTCCCTCGGCGTGTCCGGCTTCGGCGGCGACTTGATGTCCGGGGCGGGACGGGTGTCTGGGGCGGGGGCGGTTGCCGTGGGGAGGGTGAGTTCCTGGCCGGGGAGGATCAGGTCAGGGTTGTCGAAGGTGCCGCCGCCGGGGAGCGGGTTGCCCTTGTTGACGTCGAAGATCTTCGGCCAGTTCTCGGGATCGCCGTGGTCGTCGGCGATGCTCCACAGGCTCTCTCCGGGCCGTACGGTGACGTGTTCGGCCTTGGCCGGGGCGGGCTTGGCGTCCGGGGAGCCGGCCTGCGCGGGCTGCTGGACGGGCGGGGCCGTCTCAGGAGCGGTGTGGGTGGGTGCCGTGGCCGGGGTCGCGGGCTTGGCGATGCCGGCGTCGGCGGGGAGGCGGATGACTGCGCCCTTGGGGAGGAACTGGTCGCCTGCCACGAGCTGGGAGACGCTCGGGTTGAGGGCCGCGATGTCCTTCCATCGCGGGCCGCTGCCGAGGTACTGCTCCGCCAGGTCCCAGGGGAGCTCGGAGTCCGAGGTGACGGTGTGGGTGGGCCAGGTGTCCTGCTCCGGTGTGGCCGCTTGGGCGCCAGTCGTGCTGCCGGTTCCCGCGGCCTGTACGGAGGTCGCCGCCACGGCCGGACCGGGGGTCGCGGCCGATGCGGCGGTGGGCGCGAGGAGCACGATCGCCCCGATGAGGAATGACGCCAGGGACTGCAGTCCGCCAAGTCCCTTGATCCGCGGCGCGGAACGGCGCCGCAGGACAGCGACGAGTTCCACCAGGACCGAGAACGTGAAGGCCGCCCAGGCAATCCAGCCGATGCAGGTCAGCACGACCAGGAACAGGGAGCCGTCGTCCTGCTCGAGCAGACTGAAGCCGCCCGCGAGTTCGGTCGGCTGATGGCCCACCTTCAGCAGCAGGTACGGGACTCCGCCGACCAGGCCCACCAGTACGGCCAGGCCGAGCAGGGCCCGAAGGAGAGCGCCGGCGGCGCGCAGCGGGGCGGGGGTGCGGTGGGCCATGATGCGGCTCAGCCTCCAGCTTGGGTCTGCAGATGTGCTTTCGCGGTGCCGGTCACGCTGATCGTTGCGGCGCCGAGGAACTGCGCGAAGTAGGTGTCGTAGGAGTCGTTCACCGTGACGGTCAGACTCTGTCCGCCGTCGGTGATCTCCACGCTGCCCTGCACGCCTGCGGCGGACAGGTAGTCCTGGGCGGCCCCCACGGCGGCGTCAGGGTCGATCGTGATCGCGGTTCCCTCGATCGCCTGCGCGGGGTCGAGCTGCTGGCCGGCGGTGCGGGCCGCCTCCTGGGCGATGGAGGTGGCCCGGTTGGCCGCGTTGAGCGCGCCGCCGCCGTCGATGAGGAGACCCATCACCATCAAAATCGCCAGCGACGACACAGCGAAGAACGTCGACATGCTCCCCCGGTCGCGGCGGCGCCCGGTCAAGGCCGCCCGCCGCCGCACCACGATGCGGTGAACGATGCTGCTCATGTGCGGCCCCGGTATGTGTCGATCGGACTGGTCCACGACGCGGTGAGCGTCTTGGCTCCGGGCAGTCCCGGCAGCCCGATGTCGGAGAGGTTCGCCGTGCAGGCGATCGTCGCGGTCACGTTCGCCTCCACCCCCAGGTCCAGGCCGTAGCCGGCCGTGTCGACCACCACGCTGGAGGTCTGACAGGTGATCCCCTCCCCCTGAAGACTGCGGGCAGCAGCGGCCTGCGCCTCAGCCTGCGCACTGCCGGCGTCCCGCTCCAGAGACGCCGCACGGGCCGCAGCACGGGCCGCCGCGTCGACGGCACCGTCGGCATCCGTCACCCGCCCGAACGCAATCATCAGCAGGAGCAGCCCGATCATCACCGGAGCAAGGATCGCCGTCTCCACCGAGTAGGAGCCCCGGTCGCGGCGGAGCCCCCGCGCGAGGCGATGACCGTTAGTGCGGGCCGTCATGGGTTCGTCCATCGCTCGATCGGTGCATCGGCGTACTGGACGACGTCCAGTGTCAGGCCGGGGACCAGGGTGGCGACGTGGCCGCGCACGGTGATGCGGATCTCCTCCGCGGTGCTGCCGGCCGACGACACACTCGCCCCTTGGACGCTGCCGCCAAACCGGTTGAGGAAGGTCTGTGCCTGGGCGACTCCGTCGCCTTCGCCGGCGCCGAACTGCCGCCCTGTCTCAACGCCCTGGCGGGCGGCGGACTGGGCGACCTTGCGCGCGTGGTAGTACAGGCCGACCTGGATGGCGGTGAAGATCAGCGCGAGGACGACGACGGCCAGCACCGCGAACTCCACACTGCCGAAACCGCGGTCGCCGCCCTGCAACTGGCGACGACGGATGAAGCCTCGCAGACCCTGCAGCATCCGTGCTCTCACGCCCTTGTCCTCCCCTCGTGGTCGTTGGTAGTTGCTGGTCAGCCGCCGTTGATGATGCCGATCTTCTCCATGAGCTTGGTGCGGATGGCGAGGACCAGCAGGCCGGCACCGACGAGCAGCGCGCCGGCGATCAGGGCCAGCTCCGTGGAGGTCTGTCCGGCGTCCTTGCCGGCCTTGAGCGCCTCAAAGCGGCCGCGGATCCACACGGTCAGGGTCTGGATGTCCATGGGTGTTCCCCCTTGTTTCTGGTCAGCTTCCGAGGATGGTGATCGTGATGGGGATCATCACGAAGACGAGCATGAGGATGACGCCCGCGGTGACGGGCAGGATCATCGCGGCGCTCGCCGCGTTGGCCTGGGCCTTGGCGTCGGACAGCAGCGCGATGCGCAGTTGCCGGGCCTGGGCCTGGAGGGTGGTGTAGACGGCCGCTCCGTCACCGGCGAGTGCGAGGGTGTCGGCGGGTCGGGTCAGCTCGGGGATGTCGAGCTCGTCGCCGAGCTGCTTGAGCGCGTCCCAGACGGTGACGCCGGCGAGGTCGGCCTGGTGGAAGACCTGCCGCATGCGGACGAAGATGAAGCCGTCGCCGACCTCGGCTGTCTGGGTCAGGGCCTGCGCCGCGCCCGAGTTGGCGATCCGTGCGAGCGCGACTCGTTCCAGGTAGGACGCGGCGGCGTGCCGCACCACGAGCCGGGCCGCCGCCGCGTCCCGGGCGATCTCCTTGCCCGGCCAGAGCCAGAACAGGCCGGCCAGGGCCAGGGAGACGAGTGTGGGTAGCGCGAACGAGAGCGGGCTGCCGGCCAGGGCGAGCAGAGCCTGAAGGAGTTGGGGCAGCAGAAGGCCGTACAGAGCGAACAGGAACCGCTTCCCGAGATGCTCGGCCGGGCTGATGCGCAGCAGGTTCAGGTCCCGGACGGGCAGGGTGATCCTGCCACCGAACTCGCCGAGCAGTCGGGCCCCGACCCGCTCCTGCAAGGTGCCGGTCGAACTGGGTGCGGCCGACGGCAGGAGGGGTCCGCTGGTCTTGGCGACGTCGAGGCGGTCCAGGACGGAGGCGAGGTCCCGGCGGGCGGGGAGCATGGCGCGGACGGCCAGGCCGATCAGGGCGCCGGCGGCGGCCGCTGGCAGGACGGCTTCCATGGGGATCATCGCGTGCCTCCCGTCATGGTGAGCTGTGCGTTCGCCGGCAGCGGGTCGATGAGGCGCGGGTCGGGGGCGGTGCGGGCGATCTTCCGCAGCCAGCGCAGGGTGTATGCGAACAGTCCGCCGAGAACGGCGAGGACGATCTGGCCGAGGGGTGACTGGTACCAGCCGGACCAGGCGTCGTTGAGCATGCAGCCGACGACGACCACGCAGATGACCATGGAAACCATGCGGGAGGACTTGCGGACTTTCGCGCGATCGGCCTCGATGTCGCGGGCGTCAGCGGCCTGCTGATGGATCGTGACGGCCAGGGCCTCGAGCGCGTCCGAGAGGCCGGGCCCCTTGTAGACGGCGTGGGACTGGAAGAGCAGGACAACGTGGTCGCTGACGCCGTCGGCGAGCTCGTCGGCGAACAACGCGAAAGCATCCTCGGCTTCCATGCCCGAGCGCAACCGGTCCGACAGCGCCCGCACGTTCGGCGCGATCGGACTCGGCGCCGCCTTCGCGGAGGCACGGATCGTCTGCGGCAGGGAGATACCGGCCTGGTGAACACCCGCGAGGTGGTTGAGCCACTGCCCCAGCGCCTCGAGGCGCTCAATACGCTGAGTGGCGGCGGTCCCGGGGTTGAGGACGTAGGGCAGGCCGAGGACCGCGGCGCCGGCGAGAATGCCGTGGACGGGCCAACCGGTCCACGCCCACACCACCAGCGTCACGATGCCTGCCGTGGTGACCAGGTGGCGCCAGCGGCGCTGCCACGATTCCGGGAGCTCCGCTTTCGCGCGTTGGATCCGGCCGGTCATACGGGACGCGGGCTTGGCCGGGTCGGGGATACGACCGCGCAGTTCCCTCACGGCGGCGGCGAGGGCGAGGAGGGTGAGGACGGCGCAGCAGGCGGCGACGAGGGCGAGCTGGGAGGTGGTCATCGGCGGCCTACCGTCTGCAGCGGGCCCATCCACGCGCCGTAGGGGTTGTCGGTGAGCCATTGCCGGTTGAACAGGCCGGTGCGTTCGAGGTCGTCGATAAAGCCGGGCATGTTCCTGAAGATGGCGCGCGGCTCGCCGCCCTGGGGGGCGAACAGTTCGGTGGTGACGGGGCGGCCGCCTTCGCCGACGACGTCGTGGACCTCGTAGATGGTGCTGACGAAGCGGTGCTTGCGGCCGCCGATCGCGGTCTCGTCCAGGTAGGTCAGGTAGACGACGAGGTCGATCGAGGAAGCGATGAGGTGGTGCGCGGCTTCGGTCTGCATTCCGGCTTCGGTGCACAGCTGCACGAGGCGGCTGATGATGGCATGCGGCCGGCGGACGTGCAGGGTGCACATCGAGCCGGAGCCCCCGGAGGACATGGCGTTCAGCATCGGCACGATCTCGGTGGAGCGGACCTCGCCGACGATGACGCGGGTGCCGTTGAAGCGCAGGGCGGTTGGGAAGATGTCCTCGAGGGTGACCTCGCCGGCTTTGTCGCCGCCGCGGATCTCCCCGTTGGACTGCCGGGCTTCGAACGCGAACGTGATCGGGCCGGGCTTCGGACCGGGCTCGTCCAGGTACAGCTCGCGGTCCGACTCGAGGGTGATCAGCCGCTCCGAGGGTGGGATCTCCCTGCCGAGTGCGCGTAGGAGTGACGTCTTGCCGGCGCCCATGTCGCCGACGACCAGGATGTTCATCTTGGCGTGTACGGCTGCGGTCAGGAACCGCTCCAGGATCGGGTTGATGGATCCCCACTGGACCAGTTCGGCGATGCCGTGCTGCCGGATCCGGTGCCGGCGGATGACGACGGAGGGCCGGGTGGTGAGCAGGCTCGCGGTGACGCGGGAGCCGTCGGGCATGCGGAAGCCGACCATCGGGGTGGCCTGTGTCAGGGAACGCTCGCCGTGTCCGGACAGGCGGGCCATCCTGTTGACCCACGTGATCAGCTCTTCGTGGGAGTCGGCGACCTTCTCTATCGTCTGGCGGGGACGGTCGTGATACTCGACGTGGGCGCGCAAGCCGTCGACCATCACGTCCTCGACGCCCTCCTGATCGAGCAGTGACTGCAGGCGTCCGCCGCGGTACATGGAGTCGAAGACCGCGGTGCCGATCGCAGCTTCCTGCTCCGCGGTGAGCGGGGTGTTCCCCTGGGCGTACTTGGCGGCCCAGTCGGCGACCGCGTTGCGCACCAGTTTCTTGGCCAACGCGCGCCGGTCGACTTCCTCGAGGAGCTTGTCGGGGTCTTCCGCGCTGAGCTGCTTCGACACCAGGGCCTGCAGGTCTTCGATCACCTCCCAGCCGACGGGGATCTCGCCGGGCATACCGGCCAGCCTGGGCATGGCCGCCGGACCGGCTGCGACTGTCGGGGCTGCGGGAGCGGGAATGTCCGCCGCCGGTGGGTGCGTGGAGGCAGCGGGTGGCTGCGGGCGGTTCTGGCCGATCCGGCCGGCGAGGAGCCCGGCGATGTCCTCCCGGCCCATCGGTGCCGGGTGGCCGTTGACGCCGGGGCGCTGGTGGGTGTCAGCCACGCGCCCCACCTCTCTCGCTCAGGCGCTGCAGGACGCCGGCCAGCTGCGGGTTCGCTGTACGGGGCGGGTACTGCTGCTGAATCGCACGGCGGGAAGCGGCGGCTTCGAACTGCTCGGTCGCGGTGCGCGCATGACGCAGCAGCGGACTGCGTCCGTAGCCGCGGGGCGGCCGGCCGCCGCTTGCGAAATACCCGGCTGTGGCGGGGTCGTGCGGCAGGGCGGCCAGGACCGGCGCCTGCAGGGCCTCGGTGACCTGATGGGCTCGGTAGGGGCCGTCCTCGATAAGCAGCAGACCCAGTGCGTCGGGTCCGCTGCCGCGTTCGGCGAGTTCGGTGCGCAGCGGGTCCATGACGTGCCGGGCGAGCGTGAGGGACTGCTCAGTCCCCCGCACGACCAGGAGGACCAGGTCGGCCTGGTGCAGCAGCGGTGCCGGGGTGAGCGTGGCGTGGAGGCGACCGGACTCGAGGGCGAGGCGGCCTGCGTCCACGAAGACGTCGTATCCGGCTTCTTCGGCCAGAACGTGCATGACCTCCGACAGCGCCGGCCATGTCCGGCCCAGGGCAGCGGCCTGGGCAGGGTCGGTCAGGCCCGTCAGAAGCTTGCGGTGCCCGGCCTCGTCCATCGGCCACAGGTGGGAGGCGAAGGCCTGCGCGAGCGCGTCCGGGCCGGTGCGCTCGGCGGCCGCCAGGTGATAGAGACCTACACCGGCACCGACTTCGCCCTGGAGGAACCCGGCCCTGATGGTGCCGCCGGCCGGATCACACTCGGCGAGCAGGCTCGGCCGCTTCGAAGCGAGAGTGAGGGCGAGCGCGGAGGTGGTAACGCCGCAGGACTTCGCCGAGACAAGAGCAGTGACCGGCATCAGCTGCTCCGCGGTTCACGCACGAGGGCGATCCGGCCCTGGGAGGCACGGGTGGCCAACAGCGGCCCGTCAGTGGGCGCAACGGCGAGATTGACCACCACGTTGCCAGAGGCGTCCGGGCGGGACACCGTGACGACGACGGCCTGGATAGTCGAGGGCGGCGCCTCGGCATCCTTGCCGGTCGGCTGCTCGCCCTGGGCAGGCGTGGTGACAGCGAGGACCTTGTCACCGGGCGCGAGCGTGCCTGCCGGAGCCTGGCCACGCTTCACCTGAACACCGACCTGCTGCTTGTCATCCCCCAGACCCGTACCGGGTGCGAGCTGGGAGGTGGTGAGCAGGCCGCCCTTGCGCAGGTCCACAGCCGGCCGCTTGCCGACCATCGACGTCTTCTGCGCGGCCGGGACCGGGGTGAGAGCGACGTCCGCGCTCACCTCGGCCACGATCAGATCGGCAGACGTCAGAGCCTGGCCGGCCGGAACATCGCGGGCAATGGCCAGCACCTTGATGCGGTCGCTCGCAGAGGTGACGGCAGCGGCAGCACCGAGCCCGGCAAGGACGGCCAGGACGATGCACAAGGCAGCAACCGACCAACGACGCTCCCGCTTGACCGGGGCCGTGGTCGTGATGGGGAGCTCAGAGCGTGCCGGGGCGGCGGGGCGCGGCACCGCCGGGGCGGCGGGGGATTCCATGCGGGGAATGCCTCTCGATTTGTGCAGAGGGAGTTCTAGTTGAGGACCTGGACCTCGGCGACGGCGATGTCCACGGCGCTGGTGCGGGCCTCGGTCAGCTGGCCGGTCGGACCGCTGGTGGCTGTCCAGTCGATCGTCCAAGTGGACGTCGCCGTCACGTGGTACTTCCCCGAGGCGGTGATCGAGGAAGGGGTGGTGTAGCGGTGGCCGCAGTCAGGCGATGGCTTCTTGCCGTACTCCGCCTTGTAGGGAGTGCCGGCCGTGGTGCAGGTGACTGTCTTCCCGTCTCCCATGGACCACACGATTCTGCTGACCTTGGCTGTGGCCCTCACGGTGATGCCGCCCGCCGAGGCGCTGGCCACGTTCGGGCCATAGGTCTCAGGGCCCTTCTCAGTCCACATATAGACAGGCATCCCGACCACTCCCTTGCCGCCCGCCTTGGGGGTGATGCCGATCTTCGGGGCGCGCAGGCGCATCTTGTCGAGGGCTTGCTGGGCCAGAACGGCCGGGTCGACTGCTGCTGCCGGAGGCCCTCCAGGGCCGCCGTATACGAAGCTGGTGAGGGGCCCGCAGGTTCGTTCGTAGATCGCTCCGCCTTCGGAAGGATCGTGGCCCTCCCAGAAGGCGCTTCCGGCTGGCGGCTGCGGGTTGGCAAGCGCGTACGTACAGGGCGGAGGCTCCGTGGGATTCTTCGCGGGCGTTGTCCCGGTTCCCCCGGACGCACCACCGCTGCCGCCATGACCGCCTTTGCCGGGTACTTCGATGCCGACACAGAAGAAGTCATCGCAGTTGCCGGCACTGGGGTTGCCATCGGCTGCAACAGCGCTGGCACTCACAAGGATGGTGGCGAGGGCCAGCACTACTCGGGCCAAGCCCCGCTTTGGGGTTAGCACGCCTGGTCCTGAGGCTCGTCCTTGATGACTCGCCAGCCCTCCGGCCATCGCTCGAACGTGCTCACGATGACGTACTGGGTTCGCCGCCCCTCAGGCAGAGCCACCTTCTTCTTTGTCTTGCGGTCGATCAAGTCCCACTCGGAGACGTCGAGGCAGCTCGTCAGGGTGGCACTGGGCACCTTGCTCGAGAGGTCGCTCTTCGTCACGGTGGAGCTGGAGATTCGCACGGTGCCGGTGGTGGACCGACCGGCCTTGCTGTGGTTGGCGATGTTCTTCTCGGCCTTCACCAGGGCGAGGCCTGCAGCGTACTTTGAGAGGTCCGTTTCCTTGGCCGAACCCAGAGCGTACGCCTTCTCCATCTGCGCCCAGTAGTTGTCGTAAATGTGGATCAGCTGGGTCTTTGTCTGGTCGACAGAGTCGGATGGGGTGGGCGTGGGCGCTTCGGTCGCCGACCCGCTGGTTGTGGGCGTAGCGGACGGCTTGTCGGACGGCTCGCTGACACCGCAGGCTGAGACACCCGTCATAGCGCTGGCCACCAACAGCACAGCTACTGCGCGCGTGCCGTTCCATTCGCGAAGTAGTGCTCGCCTCGTCCGCGCCGACAGTGCCACTGCGCCCTCCCCGTGTTCTCGCCTTGGTCTGTCGACCTGCGTCCCTAGGCCTGCGATCTTTCGCCTCTGTGGCCTCAGCCACCACAGGTAGTTGATCTGTTCCCATACGTTACGCAACGATCCTTCAACGGCCCAGCCCGTTCCAGCAGTTCAGGACTGCCGTCGGCTTCGGAACCGCCACATTTGCACATCCCGTGAGAGGTTCAGTCGAATTCAGCCAGTGGTTCCCGGCCCGCTGGAGGGCGCAGCATCGAATATGTCAACTCGCCGGTACTCCGGTGCGGCAAGGAACAGGCGCACGCCGCCGTTCTCGAAGACCAGATCCGCGGGGCCGGCGAGGAGGTTTGTGCTCCACCGCCCGCTGCCCACTCGGCCGGCGTCGGAGGTTGTCGTGCAAGCGTGTCCCATCGGTCCCAAGGTTGTCCCGCCGCACCTGAGCCTCGCCGGCGGCGGAGCGCTGAAAGGCGGCCCGGAGGCGGCGTCTTCCTGTCGATGTCGGCCCGCCTGCGCGCCGCCTTCCCTTCGATCCGCCGGCCGATGTGTACGAGGACGGCCAGCCGCAGTCGTCCGGCCGCCGCCTCCAGGACTGGGATCAAGTTCGAGTGACGCGCGGACGCAGGAATGCAGTTCAGGGGGCGACCTGGGAGGCGTGGATCCGGCTGACGGCTCTCAAGACCTCTTCGCGGTTCTTCGCTCGCTTGATCCATACCGGAAGGCGGGCTACCAGAGTCATCGTCGGTCCGGTGCTGTGCCAGAGCCCTCGTTCTCGCAGCGACGCTTGGACGTATCGGCGCATCAGGTCGAGATGCTCGTGGTTGTACGCCCACAACCACCCATGCCGGGTCTCAACCTGGAGCCACAGCGGCATACCGAAGTACGGATCCGTCGCGGGTTGAGCCGTGCCCCTGGGCATCATGACACGACGCCCGTTCCACACCCGTGACAGTCCGCAGCCCCGGCAGACCATACGTCGCGGCCTGAACAGAATCCGACCTCCGGGATCGGAGTCCCCGGGCGCTAGAACGACTCGAGCGGCCTTCGTGCAGCCGGGGCATCGCACAATGATCGAGCTGATGAAGTCGTACTCGGTGCTGCGCGGATCCTGGAACCGACCGGAGAGCAAGTTCATGCGCTGAGTATGCAGATGCCCCGCAGATCAGCGCATCCCGATTCGACCACGCGCAGTCCCGTCGGCCTGGCTGCTAGAGCTTGGAGAGGTTGAAGAAACGGGCTAGGGCAGGGCGCGTCGAGGGGGAGGCTCAGCCTGTGACCATGCACCCCCTTCTTGCTGCTGCATACCGTCCGTGAGCAGGTGGGCGAGGAGGAGTCCGGTGGCACGCCTACTCAGGACGGTTGCGGTGTCGATGAGACGGAGGTGTTCCTCGACGGGCAGGGACAGGGCGACGCTGGAGGCGCGGCCGGGCAGGCCGAGGGAGAACGCGACGCAAAGGACGCTGTCCGAGTATTCGAGCAGGTCGAACTGGGCGGAGTGTGGGCCGGGTCCGTCGAGTTCCTCGATGAGTGCGCGCCGGCTGGTGATGGTCCGGCCGGTGAGCTGGACCGAGGGGTAGCGGGTGAGGTGGTCCATGCGGGAGGCGAAGTCGAGCTGGGCCAGGAGGCTCTTACCGTTGGCGCTTGCGTGCCCGGTGTCGCTGAACGGGGCCACCTCCTCGACGGGGGGTGCGGTCGTGCTGAACGCGGCCTCCTGGACCGTGATCTCGCCGTCGGTGTAGGTGCTGAGGTAGACCGCCGCGCCGAGCTCGTCGCGCATGGAGGCGAGCGTGTCCTTGAGGAGTGATTGGTCCGGGTCGGCGCGTGTGGCCAGGGCCATGAGCGGTCCAGGGAAGTGGGCGCCTGCGATGGTGTCGACGAATCGCTCGCTGCGCAGCCAGTCCAGCAGCCGGACGACGGAGTTCATTGGCATTCGGGTCCGCCGGGCGAGTGTGCGGGTGTCGATGCCGTCGGCGTGGTGGATGAGAAGGAGCATGTCGCGTGCCCGTTGTGTGGTCTGCCACCGTGCGGGGACCACGGCGGGGGTGGTGCTGTGGCGTGCCATGTCGGTGAGTACGGCCGGGCGCAGGGCGCTGGCTGACCACCAGGGCTCGCCCCGCAGGTCGATGGAACCGTGGATGGTCAGGGGTGTCGTGGAGGCTGTGGGACTCAGGTCGGGAACTGGCAGGGTCAGCCCGCCGGCCAGTGCGGTGAGTGAGGGCCGCTCCGGCGCTGTTGGGGAGGGCGGTGCGGGACCGTACTGCGTGGGCAGCACGGGGGCGGGGACCAGGACGAGTCCGGTCCGTCCCGGCTGCCGTTGCTCGTCTTCTGGTCCGATGGCCAGGGGGGCCTCCTGAAGGATGTCTGTCTGCCTGACGGCATCGGGCAGAGCGGGGTGCGGGTCTGCATGAACGAGGTGAAGGGGGATACCGAGCAGGCGTCGTAGCTCCTCGAAGAAGAACGGGTCCTCGGTCTGCAGTGGAGGGGTAGCACTTGGGAGGCGGCCTGCGGCCGCGGTAAGCAGCCGCTCGGCGTCACCGTGTCCGTGCCGGGCAGCCTCCTCGACAAGGAACCATGCGTCCTCCGTCCAGCTGGTGCTGGCCCGCAGCACGACCAGGGCAAGCCGGAACAGTGCACCTGGATGCCCGGCGGAGGCCGCTTCACCCAGCCAGTCGGCGGCGGTGGACAGCTCACCCCGGCTCAGCGCCTTGGATCCCAGCCGGTAGAGCGAATTCACTCGCTCTCGCCCGTCCGCGTCCAGGTCGTACAGGTGCGTCTGGGGTCCGAAGTCGCCGCCTGGACGGTCCCAGAAGTCCGGCGGCCCGGCAAGCTGGTGCATGAGCGTCATCAGCTCTGCGTTGGCCTCCGGCGCCGGGCGGCCGCCGCTGTCCTCGTTGAAGCGGCTCACTGCCCTCACCTTTCCTTCTCCACGTGTCGTGTCGTCTTCTTCCGGTGCCCGTCCCGGATGTATCCGCCGAGCCTTCCGCGCAGCTCGATCAGGGCCGTGTACCGGTCCCGGTGGACTCGGTCCGTGCCTATGCCCAGGACCTTGGAGATCTGCGTGTCGCTCAAGCCCTGGCTCTGAAGCTGCACCACCTTGCGGGGCCGGCTCAGCGGCATGGCGTCGATCGTGGGGACGACCAGCTCCTCCAGCGGATCGAAGTCGTCGGCCGGCCGCCGGCCGTGGACCGCCACGACGAGCCCGGTGTCGTCCAGAGGGTCGAGCCGCGCGTGGGCACGCAGGGTGTCGATCGCCAGATTCCTCGACGCTCTGCGCAGGTAGGCCGCAAGCTGCACCTCGGGGCCCAGCTGGCCGTTCAGGACCTTCCTCGCCACCCTCAGGTACGCCTCGTGGGCCACGTCCTGGCATGCCTGGTACGAGAGCTGACGGTTCATCTTTCTGCGCAGGATCCGCGGTTCCGCCGCCATGAACGTCTCGTAGCAGTCCCGCAGCCGCTGGACCAGGTCCACGTCGATGGCCGGGCCGGGCTCCTCCCTTGGAGCCTCGTCATCCACTACCACGGGCCGTGCTCCTTCGCTGATGGCAGCGCCTGCCCGTCCTCGCCGCCGGCCTCGCTTACGTGCACGGTCACCGACAGCGCGGTGTGGGGTGGTTGGCGCACGCGGATCTGGACTTGGACGGAGGGGGAGCCGTGCGCCGGGTGCTCGACGCACTCGGCCACCGGTCCGCCGAAGACAGGGCGCTGAGGGATCCGGGCACCGCGCTGCCGCCGGTCCCAGTACACCTGCACCAGGGCGGCCGCCGATTGCACCGCGGCCGCGATGACCGGGGCAAGCCCGGCCCAGTCCAAGGACGACGTCATGTGAGTCGCTCTCCATCTGAGGTATCAGAGGCGCTCGGGCTGCGCCTTCGGCCCCTTGACGGTCCAGCCTCCCTCGTTCTCCTGCCGGGACCGGAGAAAACCGAAACTGGCCGGAACGACAACCTTGCTGATCGATCCTGAACAGGTTTCGCGTCGGACGTTGCGTTCCATCACCGCGGCGCCGGCTGGGACGAACTCGCGAGGCACGTGGCTGCTCCGCGCGTGCTCGCCATCGCCGCCAACCCGTCTCCAAGGCACACGTTCCGGCGAACCTGTGCAAGGCAGCGCCGAAGCTCCGCGGGTTCCGGCCAGAACTCGGATGCTGCATGATCGAACGATGCTGGTCGAACTGGTGAAGGTCGCAAAGTTTCCCTGGAGCCCATGGCTGGCCCAGATCCGGACCCCGTTCGGAGGGACAGCGGTCCGATGGTGCGGTGACCGCGCCACGAAGCCGGGTAAGTACCACGTCGAATGGACGGTCGACGAGGACATCGCCTGGGGGCGGAACGCAAAACCGGCCGTCGGCGTCGGACCGGGAGTCCGGCCTGGCGGGCACTGCGTTGTCCTGCGCGGTCGACTGAGCCTCACAGTGGACGGCGCCGCCATGCTGGACTTCGACGGCAATCAGATCCTGCTGGACCTCGCCGATCCTCTGCCCGAAGGTGTTGCCAGCACATGGGTCGAGCTCTTCATCGAGCGCGAGAAGATCGCCCTCTACCCGTACGAACTCTGACCCGACGGCGAGAACCGCGGACGCCTCCAGCAGCGCCACGCGGGACAGTCCGCCACCGCGGCAGGGAGCAGCCAGCTTCTTAACGTCGGGCCAGGTCGAGGGCGTGTGCACGGAAAAGGAGTCTGGGTTCTACGCCCTCTGGTACCGCCCCACGTGCACTCGCGTGGAAGAGGTAGCGGGGGCGTACAACCTTTGCCGGAGATCGGGAGTCTGACCCGCGCAACGCATGGTGCGTCTGGTCTTCCTGAGGAGAACACGCCTTGTCCCACGCACGTCCCGCCCGTCGTCGGCTCGCCGCAGCCGTCGTGACCGTGCTCACCGTCACCGTCGGCTCCACAGGGTTGACCGTTCCGGCGGTCGCTTCTCCGGCCGGCGAAGGTACGACGGACGTGTCGGCGACACAGGATGTCATCCCGTTCCCACGCAACATGCAGGTCTACGGGGTCACATCCACGGGCTACCTGACCGTGAATCCGAGGTATCTGGAGGACACGGCCTGGATTCGTGCGTCGGATGGCAGCTCCGTGGCGTGGCGGTTTGTCAGGGCCCAGGGCACGGGTCTCAGGGACATCGTGGCCACCCGCACATATCAGGCATCCCGAGCCGTCCTCACCGACCTGGCGACCGGGGAGGAACGGCTTTCTGTCTACCTTGGCTCCAGCGGCGTCGAATACGCGGGCGCCGCTGGCGAGGCCATCTTCACCATGGTGGGCAACGCGAGCGGAGGCAAGGACCTCCGCATGCACACCCGAGTCGCCGACCGCGTGACGACGACCGGCATTCCGGCTGACGCCACGAGCATCGACGTCAGGGCCGGCACGCCCGATCACGCCCTGCTGACCTATAGCACCGGCACGGGAACCACGGTCAAGAAGTACGTGGCCATGCTCGACCTGGCCACCAATGCCGTGACCGAGACCTACGAACTGCCCGCCGCAGCGCAGGAGGACCTTGCTGTCTCTGCGACCCACCTGGCCTGGGTCGAGTCCGGCGAAGCAGATCAGGTCACGGTCGTGGTGGTCGATCGCTCCACCGGTACGCGACAGCGTATGGGGGTCGGAGTGTCGCGAGGTGAGGTCGAGGTCGGCCTGGTCGGGGACTGGGTGACCTATGGCATGCGCGGTGGCCTGACATCGTTCTGGCCGAATGCCCTGTACGCCCTGACCGCACGCAGCCTGAAGGACGGGACCACCACCCACAAGCTCCTCGACCACGTCGAGTCGGCCGCCGCCGCACCCGACGGCGCCCAGGTCGTCCGCGGCGGCACCGTCGAGCAGGGCGAGGGCATCTACCGGATCACCCCCGGCGCCGACGGCGTCCCGACCACCACGCTCGTCGGCAGCACGGGCGAGCCCACCAAGGTCACCCTGCTGGGACACAAGATCCCCAGCACGATCGACCTCGACCAGAACCAGGGCACAGCGCGCCTGGAGTGGACCGTGTCCCGGCTCAACGTGCAAGTCAAGGTCACCCTGCGCCATGTGCGCACCGGGCTGGTCAAGGAGTTCAACGACGTCCAACCGGCCAATGGCGTCATACGCTTCGACTGGATGGGCGACCTCTCGAATCTCGGGCGCACCAACAGTGCATACAACGGCGACTACACCTGGCATATCAGCGTCGCGCCGATGAACGGCATCGGCCCCACCGTGACGTCCTCCGGCACATTCACGGTCACCCGCAAGCCCGCCCCGCACGACTACAACGACAACGGCTCCCCGGACCTGCTCCTGCGCGACGGTTCGGGCCGACTGTGGGATGCCGACTCCCACTACGACCCCTACACCAACGGAATCGGGCAGCTGAGCTCACAGGACAAGCTCATCGGCAGTGGCTGGGGCGGCTACAGCGCGACCGAGGCCGCCGGGAACATCGGCGGAGCGGCCCACGCGGACCTCATCGCCCGCGACACCACAGGCGCCCTGTGGCTCTACCTCGGCAACGGCGACGGCACTTTGGCCACCCGGTACAAGATCGCCACGGGTTTCGGCGGCTACAACAAGATCGCCGCCGGAAGCGACCTGAACGGCGACGGCAAGGCCGACCTCGTCGCCACCGACGCGGCCGGCGCCATGTGGCTCTACAAGGGCACCGGGAACTGGCGCAGCCCCTACACGACCCGCGTCAAGATCAGCACGGGCTGGAACGGCTACAACCAGATCACCGCCACCGGGAACATCGCCGGAGGCGCCGCCGGTGACCTCGTCGCGCGCGACAGTGCCGGCGTCCTCTGGCTCTACCTCGGCAACGGCGACGGCACCTTCGCCACCCGGGTGAAGATCGGCTCCGGCTGGGGCGGATACAGCCACATCGTGGGAATCGGGGACGCCGACCGCGACGGGCGCCCCGACCTGTTCGCGACCAACTCCGCCGACCGCGGGGCGTACCTGTACAAGGGCACCGGAAGCTGGAGGGCTCCTTTTGGGGCGCGGCAGGAAGCCAACGTGGCCGGCAACCGGCCTACCTCGGTGGCCTGACAGCAAGGCGCGAGAGTTCTGGGGTGGGACCTAGTGAGCACGTCCCACCCTGGCACTCTGCGGCGGTGTGTGTTCGGTCGCGCTCTTCGACGGCCCGCTCTCGGCCGCGGCGAATACGACACCCTCGGCGGCGGGCCCATCCTCCGTGTCGGGGGTGTAGCCGAGACGGAGCGCGGTCTGGCAGGGGTGTCGTCGGTCGGTTCGGTCATGCCCGGGGCGCGGACGGGCCGGCCGGTCGGGTCGATGCCGGAGGCCGTGGCTGGGCGGATCCAGTCCAGGTCGTAGGTGATGCGGCGCAGCCGGGCCTTGAGGCCGCGCTTCTTGTCCTCGGGGAGCTCCCACGCGAGGTGGATACGGGTGGGGAAGTCGGCGCCGTCGCCGTCCTCGCCAATGACGGGGAAGTAGAAGCCGGGGTCGTACGTCTTGAGCCGGACACACTGCTTGGCCGGGTCCCAGGCCAGCAGGTACACCCCGTCGCCGAGGGAGACGGCCTTCCGTTCGGTCTGCAGCATCCGCATCGGGAGGAGTTCGTCCTCGGCCCACTCCCGCAGAAGTTCCTGAACCCGTACGGCGGCCGCGGCCTCCGCGTCGGCATCGTCGCTGCCGTCCTGTTCGGCGCCGGGTACGACGATGCTGTGCTCACGGCCCAGGACGGGGGAGACAAGGGTGTCGACGAACATCGACGGGTCGCCGAACTCCCTGCGCCCGCGCGCGGCATCCCCGTCGCGGAACTGGGAGAGTTCGCCGGCCTGGTTGTTGTCGTAGGCGGCGAGGAGCTTGTATGCGGCCAGGCGGCGTTCGTCTGCCGCAGGAACCCAGGAGGCTGCGGCCTCGGGGAACGCCCGCCGGTGCGGCATCCCGAGGTGGTCGCTGTAGATCGGCTTGTAGTTCGCCCATCCCCAGGCGTCGATGATGACGTCCTTGACGCCGCTGAACAGGCCCACGGGTACGCCTCCGCTGACAGGCCCCGCGCCATGTGATCAGCGTACGGGCCGCCACGAACTGGCTTCCCCCGGCTCGAGGTCGACGATGAGGTCGGGGCAATTTCGGAGATCGCCGTACAGAGGCGACGGCGGCGTCATATGTTCGTGCTGCTGCGGTGACCCAGTGTCATGAGCTGATCTCCCTCTCGCACTTACCAAGAGGGAGGAGAGCGATGGCTCGACATGCTAAACCGCGCAAGAAGAGGGCCCTGAACTGGGACATCATCATGTCGCTTCTGGTCGTTGTAGGCGGTCACCTACTCGACCAGTGTTCAAGCGGCTGAGGACCCAGCACAGGGCACCTACCCGGCCCCGGGGCGGCTCACGCCGTCTCGGGGCTTCGTCGTACCACAACCCAACGCACTAAGTAGTGCGCTGGACGGGCAGGTGCCAATCTATAGGTGGTACCACCTTGCGCGGGCCGTCTTGCAAACTTTGTGTCTCATGATTTCAGTCCGCGATTACAAGTCGCGATTACAGTCCGCCGCGACATATTGGCAATGTTCGGCGCTCAATGAGCCCAGTTCGGGGTCCGTGCCGTCAGAAGGGCTGTCAGAGCCCTCTACGGGAGCGTCTGCCCGGATCGGCCCCTCCCGGCCAGCCGGTTGTCACCGTACGAGCGGCTCGTAGCGGGCGCCGCGGCGGGGTCAGCGAGCTCGGTGAGGGCATGGACGGCTGCGTCCATGCGGTCGAGCGAGTCCATGCCGGGGATCCAGGTGACCATCTGGCCCTCGAGTTCGACGTGCTCTCCGACGTGGTGGACGAGGCCCTGCTTGTAGAGCTGGGCGATCGGTTCGGCGCGGAGTCTCTTGCCCTGCTTGGCGTTGACCTCGATGATCGCGGGGATCAGCATCACCTTCGTCTCGCCCTCGCGTTCGAGTTCGGCCCATGCCTGGCGTACGACCTGGGCGGCCATGTCGCCGCCGAAGTTGTTCTCCACGATGATCGCGTCGGCCTGCCGCTGGATGGCGAGGAGGCAGACCTCGGTGCCCCAGGTGTCGGCGCCCATGGTGCGGGAGCGGTCGTCGAGGACGTACAGGTGGCCGTCGGCGTCCTTCGCGGCGCAGATGAGGCCGACCTCGTCGTTGCGGATGGCGTCGCCGCCGGCGTGGTCGACAGCGGCGAGGCCTGCCGGCTGTGCGAGGTCCGTGCGGCCGACTGGAAGGCGGCACAGACCCGGAAACGCCAGCCGAGCAGCCCGCCGCCGGTCGAGCCGACCTTGCCCGCGGTGCCGAGCCAACGGGCCGCAGCACGCACGACCCCGCTTCTGAAGGACTGCACCGGCCCGTACTGCAACCGCTCCATCCCCGGGGCCGGCGACGACCTGTGCAGCGACTGCCAGGACGCCACGGCCCAGCCGCCTGCACCGTTCTATCCAGCCATTCACGGGTGACGCGCGACGTGCTCATCACACCGCGCGTCACCATCAACGAGCACCCTGCACCGGACCGAAGGAGACCCGTGGGAACCGAAGCCGAACAGGACAGCATTCAGTCGCTGGGGGAAGCCATGTCGGACGCACTCGACCGAGTCGAAGCCGTCGGATCGAAACGACGGCCCCTGGCAGGGCTCAGCACCGGATTCACCGACCTCGACGCTCTGACCGGCGGTCTGATGCCCGGCACCCTTACCGTGATCGCCGCCCGCCCCTCGATGGGCCGCAGCACCCTGCTCTTGAACCTGTGCACCCACGCCGCAGTCAAGAACTCGGTACCGACACTGCACGTCAGCCTTGAGCACTCCGTCTCCGAAACCACCCTCCGGGTCAAGTCCGCCGAAGCCCGTGTCGCGCTGCATCACATGCGTTCCGGCCTTATGACCGATGACGACTGGACTCGCCTCGCCAAGGTCATCCCCCAGATCGCAGAGAACCCCCTGTACTTCTGGTCCCCTGCCCGCATGAACGCCTCACAGCTCACCGACAGGGCCCGCGAGGAAGTCGGGAAGCGGCAGATCGGGCTCATCGCCATCGACGGCATCCAGGACATCCGCCCGATGAAGCGAAGCGACCTTCGTGAACGAGAGGTCGGTGACGTGGTCCGCGACCTGAAGTCTCTGGCCAGGGAACTCAACATCCCGCTGGTCTGCACATCCCACCTGAATCGCGGCGCCGAGACACGAGCCGACCGCGTACCGATGCTCGACGACCTCCGCGAGTCCGGCGCTATCACCTACGCAGCCGACACGATCATCCTTCTCCACCGGCCCGACCACTACGACCTGGCCTCCGAGCGGGCCGGCGAGGCGGACTTCATCGTGGCCAAGCACCGCGACGGGCCCACAGCGAGGATCACCGTCGCCTTCCAGGGCCACTACAGCCGCTTCGTCCAGTTCGCTCCTACGGCCTGAACGCCGCGCGCCGAGGCAGACCTAGCTCCGCGGGCACGGTGGCCGGCGGTGGTTCACCTTCGGGTCAGTGCCTCGTCGGCCCGCCCAGCGCCCCTCGTGCCGCGCTCTGGACGGGGGCGCTGCCGTCAGGTTTCGTCGAGGGCGCGTCGAATGGCCTCGATGTACGCCGCTCGAGCAGGCTGTGGGTCCTCGCCACCGTCGTCGCTTTCGTTGACCGCCGCCAAGTAGCCAAGTGCGGCATTTGCCACGTAGCCGGGCCCTTCTACCTCCACCAGGTAGTACGCGTTCAGGGACCGTGAGATGTGCTCAGGAGAAGGGTCCAGCTCCTGGTCGTGACCAGCGGTGAGCAATTCGGCGTACACCTGGCGTCGCCGTTCATCCGCTCGTGTCCGGCGCTGCTCATCCAGCGTGGCCTGGACGGTGGCTATTAGCGCGTTCGCCTGCGCCTGGCCGGCCGCCTCAGCCGCGGCGGCCTGGCGGTGGCCGGCCTTCCACGCGAAGAACCCCGTCACGCTGCTGCCCAAGATGGCCGACCCGGCGGCGATCAGGGCGATCCCCCACTCACTCATGGCGCCGATCTTCCCACCCGCCCCGCTCGTTCCGGCGGCCGGTTTTGCGCCCTTGTGGCCGGACCTGGCGGCCCGTCACCTTCGATGGCAACACCCGTGTCGATCACGAGGGGGACCTGTTGGCCAATCCGACCGCACCCGAACCCCGACCCTTCACCCTGTGGACCGGCCGCGCGCTCCTGCACTGGGCGCGCCTCCTCCAGCGCACGGTCGCATCCCATGACCGCCGCAAGGCCCTCGTCGCCCGCCGGAACGCCGCCATGCGCTCAGCACACGAACGCGGCGTCGACCGGGAGACCATCGCCCGCACGATCGGCCTGACCCAGGCCCATGTCGGCCAAGCGCTCCGCGGGGAGCCCACGGTCGACTAGTGCGCGTGCCAGGCCGACGGGTGCTCAACCGCTGGTGGACGGCCCGTCGGCCCGGGTTCCCTTCGCACCCCCATACGAGCCGTAATCACCAGGTTCCGTCACAAACCCCGCTACGGTGGGTGCGTGTCCCACGGCAGATCAGGCACCGGCCACACCAGCGACGGCTACCAGTTCCTCGACAAAGACCCGGGCGACCGGTTCATCCTCATGGACCGGCTCTTGTTCGGTCTCGGCATGGTCATGTTCACCCTCGGAACGGCAATGATGATCTGGGGCCTCTTCCACACCCCCACAGCCGCGACAACCACCCTCGGCGCCGCAGAAGCCAAGAGCGATGCCGTCTCGCAAGTCAGAGAAGCGATCGGAACAGCAGCCGACTTGACCGGCCTGCTCTCGTTCTACACAGGCTGGCGATTGGGACGCCGCGCACGAAGGGGCGACTCCGGCAACGGACCTCGCCACTGAACCGGCAGGTCTCGGAGAAGCTTCAACGGTGTCGGTGGTGGGCGCTAGGCGGAACCTCCTGAACCGTGCCCTCGCCTGGCGGGCTGCGCTAGCCTCAAGGCGTACCCGACCGTGGTGGAGGCCCCGATGGCGCACCTGATCTTCAGCGAGGCCGAGCAGCGCGAGCTCCGCGAGTCCGCGCGCGCCGAGTTCCCCCAGAACCCGGCCCTCGCCTACGTCCTCGAGAACCTCGCCTCCGAAGGCATCGACCTCGACAGGTGCCGCGACTGGGACGACATCCGAGCCGAGAAGGGCCTGCCGCCGCAGAACGGCGAGGCACCCGAAGTTGCCTAAGCACTCCCGCGGCGGCCGTCGGCCGCGCATCGTGTTCATCGAGCCGGCCGAGACCCAGGTCCGCACCCTCACCACCGTGCAGGCCGCACAGCTGGACGCGGCGTTGAACGAGATCGCCGCCGACCCCACGGACGTGAAGGCGCACGCCACCGCGTCGGCGCTGCGCGACTACCAGCACTCCGGCGTCCGGATCGTGTTCTACGCGACCGCGCTCGGCAGCATCCTCATCGTCACTTACGTCGAGGTCGACTGACCTGTGCCCTCCGATCAGCACGAGCCCCGCGATCCCTCCTCTGGTGTCCTGCTCACTCCCGCCCAAGCGGCACTCCGCGCGAAGTGCCTGGAGCGCTTCTGGGAGAGGTACGCCGAGATCCTCATCCGCATGTCGCACGATGGTCGGCTGGCTCAGGTTCCTGTACCTGCCCCTCCGCCAGTTCAGGGCAACGGTTAGCCCGGTGGGCGCGCCACTGGGACCACCCCCGGCGCCGAGGGTTTGAGGCCCCGGCGCCGGGCGAAGACGTGCGGTTACGGGGCCGGCGTGTAGTGGACGACGGTGCTCTCGCACGCCTCGGCGTACACCTTCAGCGCGTCCGCCTCCGCCTGATCCGCCGTCAGGCCCCAGCGGAGCTTGGTCGCAGTCCACTCTCCGACGTACCGGCAGTGCGCGTCCGGGAGCGGCGGCATCCACTCGGCCGGGTCCCGGTCGGCCTTCGCCCGGTTCGACCGGGCGGTCACCGCGACGAGGCTGGTGGCGGCGTCCTGGTCGTTGGCGTACGCCTCGCGCCGGGCCGCCGTCCAGGCGCTGGCGCCGGAGTCCCACGCTTCGGCGAGCGGGACCATGTGGTCGATGTCGAGCTTGGCCGGGTCGGCGACCTCCTGGCCGTCGTAGTACGACAGCCATTCCCCTCCCGACAGCTTGCAGCCGGCCGCCACGGCCGGTGCCTCGGCGGCCTCGTCGAGGAGGACCTCCGCGCGGGTGTTGCAGCCATCAGTCTTGTCGAGGCCGGCGTTCCAGTGCTTGAAGGAGTCCCGCTGGTATCCGGCGCGGGACTCGTCGGCGATCTGGACGAGCTCCAAAGCGTCGGCCAGGGCGAGGACCTCCGCGCGCGCCGGCGCGGCGGGCGCTGCCTGCGCGGTGGCGGGGACGGCGAGCGGGGTGAGGGCGAGGGAGAGCGCGGCGAGGCCGCGGGCCATGTTCTTGATCACGAACGCTGGGATATCGGCCAGCACAGGCTCTAACCAGCGGTTTCGCGCACGGCTCAGCCGAGCGGGTGAAGGAGTTCACCGGGGAAACGGTCCGTCACGCTGCCGCACGGCCGCTTCCGGCGGGCCAATATCGAAGCCGCGACTCCCAACGGGTACTACTACACGCCATGTCGGCTACGTGGACAGCGCCTGGGGGCCTCAGAGCTCGCAGTCTTCGGCGCTGAGATGCGCACCGCTGTAGCTCAATTCCGCCGCGTTCCCGGTTGGCTCTGCCCCCTTGATGGGATTAAGGGTCTCGTCGAAGGTCCACCACGTATCACCTGTGCGGAAGTACGCATACCAGTCTTGCTCGAGGAAGACTTGAAGTTCGTCCGTCCCCAGCGGGATAACCGTGCGCGTGCAAGGAGGGACGAAGTCGAGACTCACGAGCTGCTCGTTCACCTTGACGTGGAACGAGTTCACCCCGCTCTTGTCCTTGTTGACGACGTATAGGTAGCCGCCAAGTTCACCCTTGGGATCCGGCAGCAGCCAGGAGCTGACCTTGGGCCGACCTTCCTCCTCGTCCCGATTTTGCTCCATGACCGTCTGCTGCTGGGCCAGTCGTGTCTGTTGGATGGCAAGCTCGGTCTGGTCCTCCTGCGCGCCTGACTGCTTAACCATCGCGATGACGGAGACGACCAGTGCGGCAAGCGCGAGAGCCACACTCCCGAACTCATGGACCAACGAGACTCTCCAGCGCGACTCCTCGCCAGCGCCCGGTTCTGGTCCGGCGTCTGTGCCCGTGGTGCCCATCACACCTCCTTACGTCCTCTCCCAAGATCCGCTGCATCCCGGAGTGGAGCAGAGAGGACGCGCCGAGTGGGTGAGAACACCTCTGTGTCACCGACGAAAGAATTGACCATGGCACATCAGGAGGATGGCCTGTCGGCACTCTTGGCGGAGTACGTGTCGCTCCACGCGGCCCAGCCGCTGAACGCGGCGGCCGAAGTGGCTGCGGGCTTCGGCTTCGGCCTGGTCGGCCGTGAGCCCCCAGCAACACGTAGCTGCGGGACGAGGCCTCGCGTCAGCCGCTCAGAGCGTCGTCACGGCCGGTGTCGCGTGGCCGCGGTCCACGGCATCTCTGACGGCCGCTGTCGATGTTGCTCTGCGCGCGCCGGTAGGCGCCTCGGCTCGGGGGCCCGTCGCTCGGTTTCTCCGACGTGGGGGCTCACATCCTGAGTGCGGCAGGCGTGCTGCCGGGGCTCAGTGCTGCGGGCGGCTGTGGTGCGGTGCCCGTCCCGGGGCAGGGACGGGCACCGTGGTCTGCCGGGTTCAGCACATCTTGTAGTCGTGCCTGGTGGAGTTGTAGGAGCAGGTGTCGGCCTTGGTGCCGTTGGCCTTCTTCAGGGTGGCGGTGTCCTTGTC
>NZ_JBHTTQ010000028.1:547-1666 GCF_042794475.1 Streptomyces sp. NPDC056527 | reverse complement strand
GCGGATGACGACGTACTCGGCGTTCAGGCTCGCGTTCGCGCCGCGGTCGGTCCCGGGACTGTCGTAGTAGACCTTGTACAGGTGGACCGAGCCGGCCGCCTGCGCCGGCGAGGGCAGGGCGAGCAGGCCGCCGACGGCCACCGCCGTGACAGCGGCGGCCGCAGTACGCGTACGGAGCATGGGTTCCCCTTCGATGATGAGAGACGCCGAGCTTCCCCTATCGCGCCCGGCAGATGATCACCGTAGAGAGCGTTGGCCATCGAGCTGCGACGTGTTACCAAACCAGGACAGAACGAACTAACGTACGAAGACCTGGACAAGAGGAGGGTTAGGGCTCGTCGTCGATCGCGCCGGGAGCCAGGGCAGGGGAAGGGAAGGCGTGGCGTGCCTCGCCGCCGGACCACCACACACCGACGGCGAGGACCGCGGTGGCCTCCAGCAGCGCCGCGCGGGACAGTCCGCCGCATGGCAGCGGGGAGCAGCCCATCGAGGTGATCAGTTCCGCCATCAGTGTTGCTGCGGCGGCGGTGCTGGCACAGAACGGCACCGCCAGGGGCGCGCCTTCGAAGGCGGGCTGCGGCAGGGTCCAGATGCTTTCGTGGCAGATGCCGAAGACCTTGGCGACACCGGCGTCCGGGGCGGCTGCCGCGATGCGCGCGGCGACGGAGTCCGTGCCGCCGGTGGTGGTCAAGGAGGGCCCATCCGGGCTGGGCGCCATGGGTACCGTGCAGTCGAGGACCGTCCGCCCGGCCAGAAGAGGGGCGAGTTCCTGGGCCAGCAGTGGTGCGCTGTCCGCCGGTATGGCCATCAGGACTGCCTCGCCGTAGGCGGCCGCCTCGGTGAGGCTGGCGTGTCCGGCGGCTCCGATCCGGGCCGCGGTTGTGGCTGCGGCTGCCGCGTTCCGCCCGCCTACCAGGACCTGGTGCCCGGCGCGTACCCAGGCACCGCCCAGGGCTGTTGCCATCGAGCCGGTGCCGAGAATGCCGATGCGAATGATCCTGCTCCCCGTTGTGCTGGTGTCGTGGGATGTCATGCCGTGGACGCTAGGCGGGTCGATGCACACCGTCTGGGGGTGGGAGGAACCCCCCCCCAGGGGCCGAGGGGGGGGGGGGGGGGCCC
>NZ_JBHTTQ010000028.1:0-537 GCF_042794475.1 Streptomyces sp. NPDC056527 | reverse complement strand
GATGCACACCGTCTGGTGTGCATCGACCCGGCAGGATGGGCGCATGGGAGAGCGTGAGGACCTGGCGGGAGACGGGTTCGCGGCGGACTGCAGGGCCCGGGTCGCCTTCGAGGTGCTGGCGAACCGCTGGGACAGCGTGGTGGTCTTCATCCTCGGCGAGGGCGGTCCGATGCGCCCGCGTGCTCTGCTGGACCGGATCGGCGGGATCAGCCCCAAGGTGCTCAACGATGCGCTGCGGCGGCTGGAGTACAACGGCCTGGTGGAGCGACGCCGTTATGCCGAGGCACCGCCGCGCGTCGACTACGCCCTCACCGAGGCTGGCGCTGCCCTGCTGGTGCCCATCCGTGCGATGGGTACCTGGGCCGCCCGCTACGCGGACACTGTCCTGGCCTCTCAGGACCGTTTCGACGCCCGCTAGTTTCCGCTCTGACGGAGTCGGTGCAGGTGCTTGCATGTCGGGCGGGGGGGCCCACCGCGAGTCGGGCCCCCCCCCCCCCCCACACTGGGGCCGCCCCCGGGGAGGTGGGATCCGGGGTG
>NZ_JBHTTQ010000027.1:0-77888 GCF_042794475.1 Streptomyces sp. NPDC056527 | reverse complement strand
CCTGCGGCACGTCGAGGGGAAAGCTCGGCGCAAGCGCCGAGCGGGTGCCGCTGACGCGTCACCAGATGCCCGCGCAAGCGCGGTCATTGACGAGCCTTCGGCCCGTTGGGGTGTCCGCTTGCGCTCCCACCCCGGGACCTTCCGGCTGCGCCTCCAGGTCCTGGGCCCGCTGCCGCGGGCCGGCTGGCAAAGGTGAACGGGGCGGTGTGGTCTGCCGGGTGCGGATCCGGGTCCTTCGGGGGTGGGGTGAGGAGGATTTTCGTTGTGATGCCCGTCGCGGGGAGTGCGGGCGCGGTACAGTCGTAAGTGTGCATCACAACGGGTGCGATGCGTGTAGCTGTGTAGGATCCCGAGAATATCGCCATCCCCTCCCTGGCGGGTCTGTCCGCCGCTTCGATTTCCGCGGAGTGTCGTATGAAGGAGTCTGGTGGAATCGTGCTTCGTCCTCATCAGGAGGAGGCGGTGGAGGCTATTGTCCGGGGGCTGGATATTCCGCCGGGTGAGCGGATTCCGGAGGCGGGTCTGCGGGCGACGGTGGTGGCGGCGTGCGGGACTGGGAAGACTTTTATCGCCGCTGCGGCGGCGCTTCGGCTGGCGCGGCACGGGCGGGTCCTGGTGCTGCTGCCGACCTTGGACCTGTTGACGCAGACGGTGCGGGAGTGGCGGCTGGCGGGGCACAGCGGGCCGGCGGTCGCGGTGTGCTCTCTGGAGGACGACCCTCAGCTGTGGCAGTTCGACGTGCGGACGACGACGTCGGCGCCGCAGCTGGGGCTGTGGCACGGGCGTGGCCCCGTCACGGTGTACGCCACGTACGCCTCTCTGCCGGTCATTGCTGAGGCGCATGAGGGCCTGTACGGGCTGCCGATGGACGTGTTTGACCTGGTGGTCGTGGATGAGGCGCACCGTACGTCGGGGTCGGTGGGGAAGGCCTGGGCGGACGTCCACCGTCAGGAGGTGATTCCGGCGATGCGCCGGCTCTACATGACCGCGACGCCGCGGATCTGGATGGAACGCCCGTCGCGGTCTCGGGCGCAGGAGCCCGGGGAGGCGCGCTGGTTCGCTGAGGAGAAGGAGCAGGAGGGTCCGCGCCGGGGCGCCGGGAAGTCGGAGCGCAGGGGGCTGGAGGAGACGGAGGAGCAGCGCCGGCTCGCTGGGGAGGCGGAGGAGCAGCGCGGGGAGGGTGGGGAGGCGGAGCGCGGGGAGCGGGTCTACGTCAGCCGGCCGCGGCTGGACCGGCTGCCGAAGGAGCTCGCGTGCTCAATGGACGACGAACGGGTATTCGGGCCGGTCGTTTATGAGTTGTCTCTTGCTGACGCGATCTCCCGCGGGCTGCTGGCGAAGTACCAGATCGTGGTCGCCGAACTCACCGACCCTGTTGTCACTCCGGATCGGCTGACGGGTGTGGAGCGGTACGAGGAGCAGTTGCGTGGTGAGCGGCTCGCCGCGGTGCAGACTGCCCTGTTGGAGACGATGGCGGTGCACGGGTTGCGGACCACCATCACGTTCCATCATCGGACGGTGGAGGCGGAGGCTTTCGCCGCCGGGCTGGACCGCGTCGCCTCCCGGTTGCATGCGGTGGATCCAGGGCGGCATCCGGAGCGGGTGTGGGCGGGGTGGCTGTGTGGGGAGCACGACGGCGCCTACCGGCAGTCTGTACTCGCCGGCTTCGGGCGCAGGGCCGGGCGTGCGGTGCTCAGTAATTGTCGAGTCTTGGGCGAGGGCGTCGACATCAGAAGCGTGGACTCGGTCGCCCTGATCGATCCGAAGGGGTCAGCTGTCGACATCGTGCAGGCTATCGGGCGGGCTCTGCGGCAGAAGCCCGGTGAAGGGAAGATGGCCACCCTGATCGTGCCCGTCTTCCTCGCGCCCGGGGAAAAGCCAGAGGACATGATCTCGTCTGAATCGTATCGGCCGCTGATTCGGGTATTGGAGGGGTTGCGGGCGCACGATGAAAAGGCTGTGGAAATGCTTGCTATTCCGCAGGAGAGCCGGAAAAGGATCGTAGACCCGTCTCGGCCGGTCGGGAAGGCGCCGGAGGAGGGTGAGGAGGAGTCACGGCTGCTGCTCCGCTTCGCGACCCCGCGGGACCCGGCGCTCATCGCGAAGTGGATCACCTACCAAGTGATCCACACCGAGCGGCAGGACTGGCGCCGGGGCGTGGAAGCCGCATGGCGCTACCGGCGGAGGGAAGGCGATCTGGGCGTTCCCTACGAGCACGTCGAGACTGCGGGGGCGTTCCCGCTCGGGCGGTGGCTCTCCGACCAGCGCAGGGCGTACCGGGCCGGGACCATGACCGGGGAGCGGGCGGCCGAGCTGGAGGAGCTCGGGATCGTATGGGACACCGCCGACGCCGGCTTCGAACAGAACCTCGCGGCCGCGCGGGCCTACTACGAGCTGCACGGGACGCTGGCCGCGCCGCGGCACGCCACCATCCTCGATCAGGCCGTCGGGCAGTGGCTGACCAACGTGCGCCGGCCTGGCGGGCTGGGCAAGGACCCCGACCGTGCGCAGCGACGGGCCGCACAGCTGGCCGCGATCGACCCCGACTGGAACCCGGGGGCGCTCGGGTGGACCGTCGGCTGGCAACGCCACTACGCCTACCTCGCCCAACTCCTCGCCGACGGCGCGCGGCTGACCGCGGTGGAGCCGGGGGTCACCCGGCACGGGGAAGACATCGGACGGTGGCTCGCCACCCAACAACGGAACTGGGGCCGGCTCAATGAAGAACAGCAGGCCCGGCTCGAAGGGCTGGGCGTAGAGCCCCAGAAGGCCGTACGGGCCCGCAGAGCCCCGGCGAAGACGACCACGGCCACCGCGTCACGCGCCGGCGGTAGGGCGTTCCAGAGGGGGCTGGAGGCCCTCCAGCAGTACATCGCACGGGAAGGCCGGCTGCCAGGACGCGGCGCGGTCGAGGAGCTCCCGGACGGTCCTCACCGCGTCGGCATCTGGATCGGCAACCAGAAAGCCCGCCGCGACAAGCTCGACCAGGCGCAGCTCGCCGCGCTCGCCGACCTCGGCGTCGACTGGGCGCAGTAGCGGGTGGGGCGGCTGACTGCGCGCTGTCCTACTCCGGCCTCGGGGAACATCGGTACAGCGGTTATCGGTGAGAACGATCATGGTCAGGGTGTGAGTGTGCTGACCTGGTTCTCGTACTCGCGGCGGGCCTTGCGCTGAGCCGGTACCGCTGGGATGCCCTGGGCGCCGTCGAGCGGCTGGCAGCGGGCGAGGAGCTGGCGGTGTACGGCGGGGACGGCGCTGACGCGCAGGGTGTAGCCCTGGCCGCGCCGTACGGTCGTCCCCTGGTCGAGCGCGACACGCTCGGCGGGCTCCAGCTCGGTGGTGCGGAGATAGTCGGCGACCTTGCCCGGCATGTCGAGGGTGACCGGCAGCTCCGGGGCGGGCGCGTCCTCCTCGCTGGCGGTGTGATCGGGCAGGAGGTCGGCGACGGCGGTACGGATGGCGCCGCGGCTGACGCCGTGGTCGCGGGCGAGGGCGGCGATGGAGCCGCCTTTCAGGTATGCGGTGCGTACGTCGGCGGCCTTCGCGGCCGCCACGGCGGGGCGCGCCCGCCCTTGCTGCCCTTGGCCTCGGCGGCCCGCAGTCCGTCGTAGGTCAGCTCGCGCTGGAGGTCGCGTTGGAGTTCGCCGGCGGCGGCGAGGGTCTGCACCATGAACTTCACGGTGGACAGCAGCTCTCCGGTGCGCGGGTGGCGGGCGGTGAGGTCCATTGCGGAGAACGCGCCGTCGTGGATACGCAGGGCGAGGCGGCCCGTGTGCAGGACGTCGAGCACGTCGAGGATGTGCTGGTTGCCGCGCACGAGGCGGAGCATCTCGGAGATGTGCACGGTGTCGCCCGGCCGCGCGTAGGTGAGCAGTTCGCCGAACTTCGGGCGCTGGAGCGGGTGGAGGCGGCTGGAGGTGCCCGGGGCCTCTTCGAAGACGACCGGGTCCTCGATCCCGGCCTCGGCCAGGACGAGGTCCTGCCGGGCGGTGGACTGCTGGTCGGTCGAGACCCGCTTGTAGACCAGGTTCGCCACCGAAGAGCCCCTTCCGTACGGAGGATCGGACCCTATCTGTCGTCAAACCCTGTCAGCAATCACCATCGGATCTGATTGGATTCGCGCCGCTGCGGACCCCCGGATTGCACGGGTTGATTGGACGCGTCGGCTACCTGTCGTCAAACGATCGTTTGACGACAGGGCACGGGAGAAATGTCTGGGTGCTTGCCTGTCACGGACGGTCTTGTCGGGCAGTGGGTCCGGGAAGAGGCTTCGAGGTGGGGTCACCCCTGAACAGTGTCGACGCCGAGGGGGTTTGCCCCGAGGGGCGTGTTCTCGGCGCGGGTGAGCAGGCCGGTGAGGTTGATCTCGATGGACTGGCGTACGACGTCGGTGAAGTCGGCTCGCAGGCCGGCCAGGGCGGGGTCTGCGGCGTAGGCATCGAGCAGGGCCTGGGGCGGCTGGTGGTAGGGCCAGGCGGCGGCGATCGTGAGAGTGAGCAGGCCGACGAGGCGGAAGGCGTCCTGGGTGCCGAGTTCGGGCAGGTGCCGTCGGGTCAGGTGTGCCAGGGACTCCGCGCAGCGCAGGGTGGCGTGCTTGTGCTGGACGGCAACGTCGGTGGAGACGTTGTGTTCGAGCACTCCGGCCTGGGCGCTGATCAGGTCGCAGAGCACGGGACGGTCGGCGGCCGACTCGGCGAGGGCCTTTGCGAGGCGGTCTCCTCGCTCGCGGGGTGTTCCCTCGGCGGGTGGGAGGGAGTCTTCCAGGGTGGCGATCCACTGGGTCAGCTCGGCGTCCAGGAGCTGGAGCAGGATCGCTTCGCGTGATTCGAAGTAGCGCAGCACGTTGGCCTTGGCCAGGCCGACGCGGCGGCTGAGCTCGTTGAGGCTCAGCTTCGCGACCGGCATCTCGGCCAGCATCGCGGCGGCGGTGCCGAGGATCTGCCGCCGCCGCTGGTCTCGCTGCTCGTCGGTGCGGGCGCGTTGGAAGGTCACACCACCACATTACATACCGCCGGTACTTTGCGAAGGTACCGGTGGTCCGTTACCGTCGAAAGCGTAAAGGACCGGCGGTAGCTTATGTGGCTGCTGGTCGCCTCTGCTCCTGTGATCCACGAGCGGCACAGAGCAATACGTATCGAGGAGAACCATGCGCACCACCACCGGATGGAAGATCAGCGGCGGCACCACGGCGCTGGAGCGGGTCCAGCTGGAGCGCCGTGACCTGCGGGGAAGCGACATCGCCGTCCGGGTCGACTACTGCGGGGTCTGCCACTCCGACCTCCACGCCGTCCACGTCATGGACGGGGTCGTGCCCGGCCACGAGTTCATCGGCACCGTGACCGAGCTCGGCTCCGCCGCCGCCCGCTTCGCTGTCGGCGACCGGATCGCCGTCGGCACCGTCGTGGATTCCTGCGGCACCTGCAAGAACTGCCTCGCGGGCGAGGAGATCTACTGCACCACTGGCTGGTCGCCCACCTACGGTGGACCCGACCGCGTCGACGGCACCATGCAGCAGGGCGGCTACAGCCGCGAGTACGTGATCAACGAGAAGTACGCGTTCCCGCTCCCCACCGGGCTCGACCCGGCCAAGGCCGCACCGCTGATGTGCGCCGGCATCACCGTCTGGTCCCCGCTGCGCAAGGCGAACGTCGGCCCCGGCAGCCGTGTCGCCGTCGCCGGCCTGGGCGGCCTGGGCCACCTCGCGGTGAAGTTCGCCGCAGCCCTCGGCGCCGAGGTCACCGTCCTCAGCCGCACCCCCGACAAGGAGAAGGACGCCCGCGCCCTCGGCGCGACCGGCTTCGTGGTCACCACCGACGAGGCGCAGGTGAAGCAGGCGTACGGGAGCTTCGACCTCATCATCGACACCATCTCCGCCACCCACGACCTCGACCCCGAGATCCTCATGCTCGACCTCGACGGCGAGCTGAGCCTGCTCGGCGTCTCGTGGGAGATCCCGGTCAACAACCTGCTGCTCCTCATCGGCCGCAAGCGCCTGTCCTCCTCCGCCACCGGCGGGCTGCCCGCCACCGCCGAGATGCTCGCCTTCGCTGCCGAGCACGGCATCGAGCCCGACGTGGAGGTCCTGCCCTCCGCCCGCGTGCAGGAAGCTCTCGACCGCCTGGAGGCCAACGACATCCGCTACCGCTTCGTCCTCGACCTCGCCGACCTCGACCAGAAGCCCGCCCAGCACTGACGACACCACAGGGTCGGGGCCAGGACGGACAGCACACCGTGACGACGAACACGAGGACAAGTACATGACCGAGCGGAACTTCCGGCGCACCACAGCCGTCGCCGCGGCACTGACCGGAATGGGAGCCCTGGCCTGCACCGCCAGGAGCCTGCTGCACGAGCTCGGCGCGGCCCCCACCGGCCCGCGGGCCGAACAGATACGCCGCTCACCGCACTACCGGGACGGGGCGTTCCGCAACCGTCTGCCCGCCCGCATGCTGTCACCGCGCGAGACGCTGGGCCTCATGCGCCGCTTCGCGGCCGACAGGGACCGGCGCCGCCCGGCCGGCCCCGTCCCCGTCCTGACCCCGTCACCCGCTGCCGAGCCCGCTCCGGACGGTCTGCACGTCACCTGGTACGGGCACTCCTCGGCCCTGGTCGAGATCGAGGGGCACCGGGTGCTGTTCGACCCCGTCTGGAGCGAACGCTGCTCGCCCTCACCGATCACCGGCCCGCGCCGACTGCACCCCAACCCGCTCCCGCTGGAGGCGCTGCCCCGCCTGGACGCCGTGGTCATCTCCCACGACCACTACGACCACCTGGACGCACCGACCATCCGCGACCTTGCCCGCCTGCAGACCATGCCGTTCGTCGTCCCGCTCGGCGTCGGCGCGCACCTGGAGAAGTGGGGCGTCCCGGCCGGACGCATCGTGGAACTGGACTGGGACGGCCACACCACCCTCGGCGGCATCCGGCTGACCGCCACCGAGGCCCGGCACTATTCGGGCCGCGGCCTTGCCCGCGACAAGACACTGTGGGCGTCGTGGGCACTGACGAGCGACAACCGACGCGTCTTCTACAGCGGCGACTCCGGCTACTTCCCCGGCTACGCCGCCATCGGCGCCGCCCACGGCCCCTTCGACGTCACCCTCATGCAGATCGGCGCCTACGGCGAGGAATGGGCGGACATCCACATGACCCCGGAGGAAGCCGTCACCGCGCACCACGACCTCCGCGGCGACCTCCTCGTCCCGCTGCACTGGGCCACCTTTGACCTCGCCCTGCACGACTGGACTGAACCCGCCGACCGTCTCTTGCACGCTGCCAAGGCCAGGGGCACCCGCCTTGCCGTCCCCCGCCCAGGCGAACGCATCGACGTCATCGCCCCGCCCGAGACCGACGGCTGGTGGCAGCGCCTCACCCAGACCCCCCTCACCACGCCGTCGGTACCCCTTTCTTCCGTCAAGGAGCGAGCAGCATGAAAGTAGTGGTCTTCGGCCCGAGCGGCCTGATCGGCGACGGTTTCCTCCAGGAGAGCCTGCGCGCCGAGGACGTCACCGACGTGATCACCATCGGCCGCACCCCCCAGGACACCGCCCACCCCAAGCACCGCCACATCGTGCACGACGACTTCCTCGACTTCACAGCAATCGCAGAGCACCTCGCCGGAGCCGACGCCTGCTTCTGGGGCCTCGGAGTCTCCTCCGCCGGCATGAACGCCCAGGACTACGAACGCATCACCTACGACTACACCACCGCCGCCGCCCGCACCCTCGCCACGATCAACCCCGACCTGACCTTCGTCTACCTCTCCGGCGCCGGCACCGACAGCACCGAACAAAGACGCAGCCGCTGGGCCCGAGTCAAAGGACGCACCGAGAACGCCATCATCACCACCTTCCCCCACGGCTACGCCCTGCGCCCCGCCTTCGTCCTGCCCGCCCACAAGAAGCGCTCCAAAACACCTGCCTACCGGTGGGGCACCACCGCCATCACCCCCCTCGCCCCCCTCCTGCGCCGCCTCTCCCCGGCCGTCATGACCGACACCGCCCAGATCGGACAGGCAGCCCTTCAGCTCGCCCGCCACGGCCACCCCCGGCACGTACTGGAGAACCGCGACATCATTGCCCTGGCCACCACTCCCCTGAACCCCTGACACCGCCATGCCAGAGGACCAGCCCCAGCCACTCATCCCGACCTACCCCAAGCTGTCGCTCTCGTCCTCATCCAGTTCGACCGCATCCGGGTCGCGCAGCGGACGCAGGACGCCAGCGGCCGGGACCTGGGCGGTGAAGCTGTAGCGGCCGAGCAGATTCAGGTTGCGGTGCTTGAGCGGGGAGAGCCGGGCGATGTCCTCCTCGCGGACTTCGTGGCCCTCCGCTTGGAGCCGGGCGACGGCAGCGTCGATGTAGCGGGTCGTCCAGAGCACGATGGCGTTGAGGACCAGGCCGAGCGTGCCGAGCTGGTCCTCCATCCCGTCACGGTACGCCTGGTGGATGGTGCCGCGCTTGCCGTGGCACACGTCGCGGGCGAGCTTGTGGCGGGACTCCTGCACGGTGAGCTGCCGGTTCATCTGCCGCCGGTAGGTGTCGTCCACCGGGTCCACCACCCGCAGCAGGTGCTCGGTCTTCGCGATCCGCCCGTACTCCGCCAACGCGGCGCCCAGCAGAGTCGGGCGACCGTCGCGACCGAACATGCGCAGCAGGTCGTAGGCGCGGACCTGGTTGGTGACCAGAGAGCCGGCCACCTTCAGCATGTCCGGCCAGTGCGTGACCACCTTGTTCTCAGGTTCACGCGGTTGCGGGCCAGGTCCTCCAGGGCGCCATAGGTGCCGGTCTCGACGCCGGGCATCGTGGCCCGCCAGAACCGCTGGTCGTCCAGGTCGCGGAAGCGCGGGCTGAAGTTGTAGCCGAGAATCTTGAACAGGCCGAACACCATGTCGGAGTACGAGGCGTTGTCGGTCGCCACCATCTCCGGCTTTACGCCGCCGTCCAGGTTCAGCAGCGCGTCCAGGATGTGCAGGGAATCGCGCGGCGTGCCCGGGACGACCATCTGCCCGATGCCCGCGACCTGGTCGTTGACGGCGTTGAGCCAGGTGATGCCCCGCTTGAAGCCGAAATACTTCGGCGACGGCGCCGCGCTCACGGTGCGGGAGGCGGGCCCGCGGGTTGGACCAGCGGTGCGAGGGTGCGGCGAAGACGTCGCGGTTGTTCAGGGCCCGGTGCAGCTGCTCCAACACGCACACCACGTACGCGTCCCGGTCCACCGCGCCCTGCGGCAGATCCGGGTTGGCGTACACCGCCTTGCGCCACGCCGGCGGCACGAGCTTGTCGTCCACCTCGCGCGGCAGCAGCGGCTTGACCCCGACCTTCCGCCGGGCCAGCGCCGGAAGACCCCGGACCCCGGCCAGGACCCGTTACCCTGCGCTCGCTGCGTCCAGCGCCTTCGACTCGCCCAGCAACGCGAGGAACGGGCGCACCGTCGCGTACCGGTTCGCGAGCGCGGCCCGCATGGCGACCTCGGCCGAGTTCTCGTCCTCGGGCACCAGCGAGACCACCGTGGTCGCCGCGGTCATCACGGCAGCGCGCGGGGCGACCTCCTCCACCGCCGCCGCCCACAGCGCGGCCACGTCCAGGTCCGCCTCCTGCTCCTCGACCAGCTCCAGCTCCTCGAACAGCACCTTCGCCGCCCGCGCAAGCACCCTTGACGCCTTCTCCAGCCGCGGCAGCGTCGACAGCCGCTCCTTCTCCGTCTTGCGCTTCGCCGTGTTCAGCAGCCTGGTGGCCATCAGGACCTGGAACAGGTCCAGGGCCTCATCGATCGCCTTCGCCTCCAGATGCCGCATCACCGCAGTAAGCATCGCCGTGCGCTTCGGCTCCTGAGCCCGCTCCAGCAGCGGCGCCTTCGACCCCAGCGCGTACCGGGCCAGCGCCGCCATCCGGTTCGGCGGGATCTGCGACAGCCTCAGCCGACCGAGCCGGTACGCGCCGATCTCGTCCACCCGCTCCAGCGCGCGGGCGAATTCGGCGGCCGACGCAGCCGCTCCAGCTCCGAGAACCGCGATCCCTCCGGCGTCCTCAGCGTCGTCACCAAATCCCCGGGCAGCGCCGGGTCCGCGCGGCGGGCGGCGACCGCGACCGTGGCGTGCAGGCGCTTCTCCGCGACCGTCCGCGCCTCCGACACCTGCCGGGCCAGCACGGATACCCCGGGCAGCAGGACCCGGTGTCGGCGCAGCCAGCCCACCGCGTGGTCGAACAGCCCCTTCGGGCCCTCGGCGCGCGTCCACGCCCGCCCGTGCAGGAACGTACGGAACCGCCGGCCCCACTCGGCGTCCTCGTAGGGGTGGTGGCCGTAGGCGTCCCGGATCTCCCACGCGTGGTCGTACAGCGTCTGGCGCCGCTCCGTGTACCGCTTGACCACCGACGGGTCCTCAATGCCGAGCTGCGCGGCCAGGTGCTCGACCACCGGCCACGGCACCGCGAGCGGGTTCTCCAGGAACAGACCGACGTACCGCACGGTGCACATCTGGATTGCGAACCCGAGCCGGTGATGCTCCGTCCGCCGCAGGGGCGATCAGGTCCCGGTCCACGTCGTCCAGGAAGAAGAACCGCTCCAGCTCGGGCCTCGTCGGCTCCTCGGCGAACGTCCCGTACGCCTCGGCCTGCTCATCGCTCAGAAATTCCACCGGCACGAGCCGGACCGTAGCCAGGCCCGAACCGAGCCCGGAGGCGTTTCGCCGAACCCCAGCAGCGAAGTGGATCACCGTGTTAGATGGCCATGATCGTTCTCACCGATAACCGCTGTACCGATGTTCCCCGAGGCCGTACTCGGTGCGCCAGTGGGCTGTGGTCCGCATGGTGTACCTGCCAGGAGTCGCTCCCGAAACCAGGGCCGGTGCCCGCGGGCACGTTACTGGGTGAACGCCGGGACCCCGGGAGTATGGGTCACACCGCACACCCCTCGTGCTCGCGAGGGCGCCGCGGGCGGCGGCGCGAGGGTCGGCCCGATCAGCGGCATTACGGCCGCCAGCATCTCCGCCTCGCTCGCGGTCCCGTCCACAACCAGATCGGCGGCCGCTCGGGAGGGCGCGACGTGGGCTGCGTGGCGGTCCCTGCCGGTCTGTAGATAGTTACGCAGGGACCGTCGGGGGTCCTGCTGCTGCACCTCGATCTTCCGGAGGATCTTGCGGGCCAGGCGTATGTCGTCGGGGGTGTCGATATACACCCGCCACGCCGCCCGCCGGACTACGGACGGCAGTGACAGCGCGAACAGGCCCTCGACCACCACCAGCAGCACGCCGGGGCGCAGCAGCGCCGCGTCGATGGCGTGTGTCACCGATGTCTCGTTGATCGACCCCGGATGGTTCCAGTCGAGGGCGGCGTGCCCGTCGGCACTGACCGTCCACACACCCTTCAGGGGGTCGTGCGCGGGCACGTAGTAGTCGTCCAGATGGACCAGTGCGACGCTCTCGGGACACTGCAGCGACAGAGCTCCGGCAAGGGTGGACTTGCCGGATGCGGTGCCGCCTGCAACCGCCAGTACACCCGCCATACCGGGCGCTCCTCATGTGTTCAAAGGGGGTAGACGAAGCGGCCGGACAAGCCGGGTGCAGGGAATGTACGGCGGCGTGATCGCCCATGGCAAGCGGGGAACCAGATCACCGGCGTCTCCGCCGTGCCCTATGACGTGGAGGTCGAGGTCGGCGTCCCCAAGACGTTCCCCCGCGGGCGATGGGTGCACCAGCAGCGCAAGGCACTGCGGGCCGGGGAGCTGGAAGAGCGGCGCAAGACGCTGCTGGACGCGCCGGAGGCCGGGATGGTGTGGGAGCCGGGCGAGGAGGCGTGGGAGGCCAAGCTCGCCGCGCTCCGGTCGTACCGGCGGGCCACCGGACACCTCGCACCCCGGCAGGATGCCATATGGGGCGAGGGCGACGAGCTGGTGCCCCGTCGGGCAGTACATGGCCAACCTCCGCCGCAAGGGCACGAAGAACGGCCTCGGGAAGGACGAGGACACCGCGACGACCCGGGCCGCGCAGCTCGCCGCGATCGACAAGGACTGGAACTGCCCATGGCCACTCGACTGGCAGCGGCACTGCCGCGTGCTGGCGGACCTGGTCGACGCCGATGGTCTGCTGCCCGACATCGCGCCCGGCGTGCTGATGGACGGCGACGACATCGGGCGGTGGCTCCAGCAGCAGAAGCAGCCGGCCACCTGGGCGCGGCTGCTGCCCGACCAGCAGGCACGGCTGACCACGCTGGACGTACAGCCCCACCAAGCGCCGCCTCCCGCCCCCGCAGCCAGTCGTGGGAGAAGGTTCCGCGCAAGGCGCAGCAGGCTTTCCAGCGGGGCCTGGTGGCCCTCACGCAGTGGGTGGAGCGGGAGGGTGCGCACCGGCCGGTCCCGAGGGCACACGGGGAGGAGATCGCGGGCGAGGGCGAGGCGGAGCCTGTGGTCGTGAAGCTCGGCGTATGGGTCTCCAACACCAAAAGCCGGCGCGACAAACTCACCGCCGACCAACTCGCCTCACTCGCAAAGCTGGGCGTCGACTGGACGTAGGAAGGTCTTCGTAGTGCTCGGTCGCTGTTGCGATACGGACTCCCTGCGTGAGGGGCTGAAGGGGTGGTCAGGCCAGCTCGCGGGCACGGTGTCCTTCGCCACCAGCGTGTTGCCGGACCAGCAGAGCCGGTACAGGTCGACCTCGTCCAACAGGTCGCGGCCCGAGCGGTAGAACTCGCACGTGGCGCCGGGGGGCCGGGATGGAACGGGCGTGGTCGGACGAGTAGGGGAAGGCGCGGGCAGGCAGCAGAGGGGCGAGTTCGGCGCGCGGCCGGCCGGTGGCCAGCTCGTCGAACCGGGATGGTGGAGCACGCTCGTCGTCAGCTGCCAGGCGAGGTAGACCGCGGCGGGCACGAAGAACGCGGCTGCGGCGGCAGACGCCACGAGGCTCGCCGAGTGGAAGCGACGACACCGAGCAGCCGACCGGTCCGGGTCCTGATGGCCGACGACGAGGCGATGGTCCGGGCGGGTGTGCGGGCCATCCTCGCCAGGGACCCGTACGTCGAGGTGGTCGCCGAGGCGGGCGACGGGCACGAGGCCATCGCGCTCACCCGCCGGTACCGACCGGACGTGGTCCTGCTGGACATCCAGATGCCCGGCATGGACGGGCTGACGGCAGCGGCGTGGCTCCACCGGGAGCAGCCGGCGGTCGGCGTGATCATGCTGACGACCTTCGGACAGGACGAGTACGTCACCCGCGCCCTGGAGGACGGCGCCGACGGCTTCCTGCTGAAGGCGGACAACCCGAGAGAACTGCTCAACGGAGTACGGGCCGTGGGAGCCGGCGGAGCCTACCTGTCCCCGCGAGTCGCCGGCCGGGTCATCGCCGGACTGCGCGCGCATCGGGCGGCCCATCCTCACCGCTCTCTGGACCGGCCACGGAACGGGAGCGCGAGGTGCTGGCCGGACTCGGGGCCGGGCTGTCCAACGCGGAGATCGCGAACCGGCTGCACCTCGTCGAGGGCACGGTGAAAGCACACGTCAGCGCGGTGCTCGCAAAGCTGGGCGCGCGCAACCGGGTCGAGGCGGCCATCTCCGCGTACGAGGCCGGGCTGGTGCCGCCACGCCCCCACTGACCCGACATACGAACCCCGGCAACGCGACCCGATGCGACCCGGGTGTGACCAGGCTGTGACCAGGGCCACAGGGAACGTTCGCCCTGCGTGCCTCCTCCTTGGAGTGTCGGTCCTTCCGCCAACACCTCGGGGGTCATTCGTGGTTGACATCAGCAGACAACAGGCAGGGCGGGCGCTGGCCGCCCTGTTCGCCGTCGACGGCCTCGCCCACGTGTACTGGGCCACGGGTCTCACCTGGCCCGCGCCCGACGAACGGGCGCTGTCCCTAGCCGTCCTCGGCGGGGTCGTGTCCTTCGCGCCGCGCGTGGTGCTCCCGCTGGCCCTGCTCGGGCTGACCACCGCCGCGCTCCTACTCGCCCGCGGCAACGGGCGCGGCGGCCGGCTCGCCGCCGCCGTGGCCTGGGCGGTCACCGCCGGGCTGCTGGCACGCGGACTGCTCGGCCTGATATGGGCGTTCGGCGTCGGCGACGGCGCCGGGCCCGCCTTCCACTGGCTGAACCTGACGCTCTACACCCCACTCTGCCTGGGCTTCGGCTGGCTGGCGGCGACCCGCCTGCTCGGCACGCTGCCCCGGAAGCTCCTCGCGCTGCCCCTCGCCGTCGTGGCGTTGCTCGCGGGCACGGCGTACGCGTACCAGCCGGCTGAGCAGCGCGGTTACGCCGCCCCGGCGGACTCGCGGTGGGTGGAGACGCCAGTGGCCCGCTTCCACTACGTGCAGCGGGGGTCCGGCGGCTCGCCCGTCGTGCTGCTCTCCCCCGGGGCGTCCTGGACGTTCGCGTGGCGGGAGCAGGTCGCCGCCCTGTCCCGTACCCACACGGTGTACGTGGTCGACCTGCCCGGGCAGGGCTTCACGGAGCTCCGCGACGACTCCCTGACGTGGGACCTGGACGGCATGACCAAGGCCATCGGCAGCTTCCTGGACGCCACCGGCATCCAGCGGACCGCGCTCGCCGGGAACTCGTGGAGCGGAGGCTGGGCCCTGGCCTACGCCCAGCGGCACCCCGAGCGGGTGTCCCGGCTGGCCCTGCTCGCCTCCTCCGGGCTGCACGAGCGGGACCCCGCGTTCTGGGAGGCCCTCAAACTGCCCGTCGCCGGCGAGCTGCTGACCGGACTCGGGGCGGGCCGCGAGGCCGCCGAATCCGCCGTACGCGGGCTGTTCGTGAACCAGGACCGGGTCACCGAGGAGGTCGTGGACGCGGCCTGGGCACCCGGCACGCTCGACACGAACCGGCGCGCCACGTACCGGCTGGAGCGCGGCCTGGACTGGCGGGAGACGCAGGCGGCGCTTCCGTCCACCCGGCAGCCGGTGCTCATCCTCTGGGGCCGCCAGGACTCTGTCCTCCCTTCCTGGCAGGCGGGCCGCTTCGGCCGGCTGCTCCCGGACGCACGGGTGTCGGTGCTCGACGGGTGCGGGCACGCGCTGACCCTGGACTGCCCGGATCGGGTGAACACGGCCATGGAAGAGTTCCTGAGGTGACGGAAGTGGCTGAAGCGACCAGTGACAGACGGGACAAGGGGGTGGCGCTGGCCCGGGCGGCCAGGGCGGGTGACACCCTCGCCCTGCACGAACTCCTCGACCACCTCAACCCGTACATCGCCCACATCTGCACTCCCATCGCCCTCGCCGACGGCCCGGACGCCACCCAGGAGGCCCTGCTGGCCGTGTTCCGGTCACTCCGGTCGCTGAAGGACCCGCAAGCGCTCTACGGGTGGGTGCGGGCCATCGCGGTCCGGGAGGCCGTACGGATCGCCCAGCGGGCCGCCCGGGCCCGGCCGGCCGAATTGGCCGATGTACCGGAGCGCGGGGATCCGCAGCTGGCCGCCGACATCGACGACGTCCTGGCCCGGCTCTCCCCCGAACACCGGGCCGTACTCGTCCTGCGGGACGTGGAGGGACTGGACGAGGAGGCCGCGGCGGCGGCCCTCCGCATCCCGCCCGGCACCGCCAAGTCCCGGCTGCACCGGGCCCGGATGAGCTTCCGAAAGGCATGGTCCGCATGACGCACGATCTCGACCCGATCCGGCGACTGCACGTGATGGCGGCCGGGGTGCGCGGCGCCCGCGTCGCCGAGCACATCCTCCCCGCGCCCTTCCAGGAGGTGTGGGAAGCCATGTCCGCCCTGGACTTCCTCCCCGACCTGCAGCGGATCCGGATTCTCAGCACCAAAGGCGACCGGCTGGAGGCGCTGGCCCACAGCAAGTACGGGTTCCGCGCGCACCTGCGAGGTTACCGGCGGCCCGGCTGGTGCTGGCTGCAGAGCCGGTTCCTGATCGCGGGCATGGCCGCCGCCCCGACCCCGGACGGCGCCGCCACCCGCATCGCCCTGACCGGCGGCGTCCGCATCCCCACCCGCGCGGCGGTGCTCCCTTTCGGCACCCTGCGTGAACTCGACGAAGCGACCCGCCGCCTGGGCGCACGGCTCGGCCACCCCGATCCAACCGGCCAAGGCGAGAGGTGACTTCGACGGATGGATGGCTTCCGAAGGCCGCTAGAGCCGGATGAAGCGCCACCACGTACCGTCCGCCGCCCGGCTCGCAGCCACGTCGGCGGCGTAGGCGACGACCTCGATCACGAGATGTCCGGGCCGTTCGGAGCGAAGCAGGCTGGGTCCCGGCGGATACCGCCGAGATGGTCCGCGTCCACCAGGACGGCCCCAGTCGTGCGTGGCGTTGACCCGGGCGCTCTTGATCCATCCACGCGGTGAGGGCCACAACCGGACCGACGGGATTGCATGGCGGATCTGCCCCTGCCATTCCCCCAAGAGGCGGGGCCGCGCTGGCGTCCGGTTCAGGGTTGCTACGAGCGTGGAAGGGGCGAGGTGTCCTGGGCGGGTGGCGCCACCGTCAGGACGAAGGAGTGGCCGGCCGGGTCGGTGTAGCGGCGCAGGTCCGTGCGCCGATCAAGGGTGCCGTTGGGCACGGCTGGCACAGGGGGGAGTATCTCGGCCAGGAATCTGAGCAGCTGTTGCGGGGAGTCGCCGTTGAGGCCGAAGCCCTCGGTCTCGGCCAGACGCTGTCGGAATGCCGCCAAGTCGCCGTGGGACCAGGTCCAGGTCGGCAACGACGCTGCGGGCGCCCCTCGAGGTCAGGCAGTCGTGATGTCTGCGGGGCGTCTGCGGGGCGGGGTCGTGGTGAAGAAGGCGCGCAGGGGCTGGTCGATGTGCTGTTCGCGGCCGCCGACCCCAGGGCACGGACACCTCTCCCCTCGGCTATCGCGAGGAAAGAGGTGTCGTCGTCCGTGAGAGGCTTGCCCACCAGGGCTGACCTGGGAAAACGGGCGATGTCCGATTTGGGGGGCTCCCACCTCCGGTCACACCTGCGGTCCCCCGCTGGAAGCAACCGTCCAGACAACGGTTCAGCCCCCTCCCGGTGCAACCCTCTCCGGGGCGGGCGCGGCCTCCAGCCGGTCCAGGCATTCGTAGAGGGCGCGGACCAGGCGGGCGCGGTTCTGGACGCAGTGCACGGTGCCTTCCTGCGTCGCGGAGAGCCGGCCTTCCGCCTCGCGCAGGACGATGTCGGCGAGTGCCTGGGGTCCGCTGTTCTTCGGCAGCTGGTTTGCGCGGCGTCGGACGTCGGAGGCGACGGCGCGGGCGTGGCCGGTGAGCTGGAGGCCGATCTGCTCGTAGTCGCGTACGGCGTGCAGACAACTGTCCAGCCCCCTTCCGGTGCAACCCTCCAGTGGGTCGGGGTGCGCCCGGCGGCCCTGCCGGCCAGGGAGGCTTGCCCAGGTGTGCTGAACGGGCGGGGCGTGAGACGCGGCCTCCTCCCTCGTACGGGTGGTGTCGCCACCGCTGGCGAACCGCCCGGCGTCGTCGTGCTGTCGCAGGGATCATGAAGCCGATCGACGAGCAGCACAGGGTATACGCCGACGTCCTACGGCTGGGGCGGGAGCGCCCGTAACCGGAAGCCTGGGCAAGCCGCCTTCGCGGGTGGCTTGCCCAGGGTCGCCTTGTCTCCCCACTGCTCAGGCTTGCCCGCCCGCCGGCTCCCACAACGGGCGGGCAAGCCCGGTGCCGTCGCAGTGAAAGCACCGGCCGCCGCCAGAGGCGCTGCGCGCCACTATGGTGCCGACGGCGTGGACCGGGTGCAGCGCGAGTTCGTGACGCAAGCCCACCAGGATTCCCGTACATCTCCTCGAAAAGGCATGCCCGCCGTTCCCATCCACAGCACGCGTCAACGCGAAGATCAGGTCGCGCAGGTGGGCCATGGTCTCTCCCCCCAGACAGCTCCACCCGCGCCTTCCGGCCGCTCGAACGACTCGAAGCGGTTGACCGGCTCGGGTCTCTTGGAGCTTGTTTCGTGTTATCGCTCCGGTCTACGGCCGAGAAGAGGCATTTCGCCGGCTCCGGGCCACCGCGTCCCGGACGGTGACCCCACAACTTCGGGCCCCCCTCCCGCCCTGCGGCCCGGACGCTGGGCAAGCCCTTCGGAGCGGCGAGACTTGTCCACCCACCGGGGCCATGACCGATGACCGGTCAGCAGCAGACCTGCGTGACCGATCCACTCCCCCGATCGGTCAAACGGCACGTCAGCCCCGTGACCGGCCCATGCAACTCCCGCCCCAGAGCGGGTGACCGGCCATCGGTCACCGGTCACCCCGTCCGGTCGGGAAGCTCCGGGGCGACCCATGATCGCCAGCGTGTCCGGCGCACTCCGGTCAGGGCGGGCAAGCCAGTCAGCGGCCGACCACTTCGGGGTAGCGGGCACGGCGCCGGTGTGGGTCGTCAACGCCGATCTCGTACCAGGGCTCCAGGCCGGGGCAGGGCGTTCACCCACATCAAGATGGTGATGCCCTCCACGGCGTCGGAGAGCGCCTGGAGGCGGTTGCCGAGGAGGTGCTCGGCCTTCCCCGCCAGGACGACGTGCAGCCACGGGAAGATCTTCGAGCGGGTGTGTAGCGGTGCCACTGCCAGAACGGGTACGTGGCACCAATGGATCCGCGGGAGCGTGTTGAGTGAGATCACCACGCCAACGACCAGGGGGCCCTGCCTCGTCACCACATCCGCTGACCGGCCTATTTCACCCCTCCGCACAGGATGAAAGAGGCTCAGTGAAACCTATGGCGCACACCCCATGCACAACACACGGCGCCCATCACTACGACCATTACCACGGTGACTAGTGTGCGTGGGTGGAGACTCTCAGCGAGAGAGGCTGTCCCACCACCGAGCAAGAAGTGGGGATTTCAAAGAGCGTCATCAAGCAGTCTGGAACGAGCCGAGTTCGGTCCCGCGGGGCGAGCGGGTGCGGTACTTCCACGCGATGGCCTCCAGGGTTCGGCGGTGATCGGCCCATCGCCGGCCGCGGGCCGGTTGGCTGGCATCAATGGCTCGATCCGGCGCTGGCTCGCGGAGGATCCCCTGCCGTCTGCCTCTCACAACCGTGGTGTCTGGCCGGACAATGGTCAGTCCCCGTTGCGGAGAAGATGGTGGGCGCGGAGGCGGCGGGGTTCAAGCAGGTAGCGGATCTTGCTGGGGTGGTGTTCGCGCAGGCTGGTGTCTGTTCTGTGGGATGGCCTGTTTGAAATGTCCCCCACAGGTCTAGGTAGCCGTACTCATGCTCGAAGCGGTCTGCGCGCTGGAGCATGCTGAACATGCTTGTGTGGGTCGCGGACCTCGTTTCGGCAGCCTTGCTCACAGCGCTGGAAGTGGCAGCGCTCACTGCGTTCTGGTTCACGGAAGGCCTCAAGCAATGGGCTGCCGAGGGAGCGCGTCCTCCTCGTGCAACGGCCCGGTTCTTCCTCGTGCTGACCGTCGGGCCGGCCGGCTTGGCTGTTGTCGGCTACAGCTTCTACCGGGCTGGGTTGCCAGTGGCGTGCGGATCACAGGCGATGCTGGCCGCCGTTCTCACTCTGCTGCTGGTCCTGGGAGGAGGAACCGAGTGCACCAGATGGATCCTCCGTCGCTCCGAAAGGCGCCGCCTGGTCCGTGAGTGTCGTAGCAAGTGAGGACGAACTGCGCGGGACTGGCTGGGAGGTGCCGTGGGAAGGTCACCGCGCCATGCCCTACCCGCCGCCGGAGCTGCACTTCGATGCACATCAGTACGACGCCGAAGCGGCTCGCGCTGAGACGGACCGCTGGTGGACTGGGCGTCGACCGGGCTGTGAGTGTGGGGCTCCGACCGGGGTCGGGGCCCCACACTCCGAGCTGTGCATCCGAGGAGTCGGACGCCGCTGCATCCCGACAACGGGGGCTGGACCCTGCCCTTCTTCACCGTTCAGCGAGTCAAATGACCGACACCCGCAGGGTCATGCGCGTTCTTGTGGCTCTTCCTGATGGGCCGGCCGGTGCTCCCGCCCATCGGACGTGCGCGCTTCCGCCTGGCGGTCCTCCAGCTCACGCTGCCTGGCGGCCAGGGCCCTCTCCAGCGTCTTCGTCCGGTAGGGGTTCGACGCATCGAGGGCCTTCGCCACTTCCACGGCCTCGTCCAGCAGAGCCAACCGTCGCTCGGGCAACTCCCGCACCAGGGGCGACATGCTCTCCTCCACCAGGACGTACGCCAGCTTCGACCCGTACGCCTTCGGCTCGGCCTGTGCCAGAACGCGGTAGATCCACAGTCCCTCGGCGCCGCGCACCACCCGCCGGTTGGCGCTGAGCAGCCGGACCCTCGCCAGTACAACCATGTCCTGATCCATCGGTCCCCCTTCGTCCCCCACCCTCTTGACCGGTGCACGTCTCACGGCGAGACGGCACAGCGAACGCGCCGGCAACCGGGAAGGGTTGCCGACGGGTTGGCCGGAGGTGGATGACGACGAGTCTGGCTCGTGGTGCCCGTCGCCACAAGGTCGGACGGGCGTGCCGTAGGTCCTACCGAAACCCTCTCTGAACAGGCATGATGGACCTGACACTCACGCATGGCGTCCCTGTCCATGAGGGTCCGTTCCTGATCCCGGGCTCGAGGTCGCGACCCCCGGCTGTGGCGGCTCGGAGACGAGGTCGCCAGTACACATCCGCTGCCCGCCTGCCGATAGAGCGCACGCGAGGCGGCGGCAGCGCCAGCTCGCGTGCGCTGCCGGGGTTCCGTTCCTGCCCGGCCGTCCTCTTCACCGCGGCCACCACGGGGTCGGGGCTGCCGGGGTAGGGCTCCAGGTCCGCCGCCCGCGTGATCCCTTCCGGTTGGCGGGGGGTTCTTTCGCAGTCGGCCGGTGGGCGCGACCTCGTCTTTGGGGCCTCGCCGAGGATGCAGGCACGGTCTTGTGTCTCGGCGCGGTGCGTTGGGCTTTGCCGGAGGCCCGGACGGTGTCGCCTACCTGGTGTGGGGCTGCGTAGCCGCGTTGAGGTCGCACCGATTTCGCCGGGCATTGCACGCGCGTGCCCGCTCGGTGCTCTTCTTCTCGTCGAGTTCGAGAGGAAGTGAATACCGTGATCCAGCCGGAGGACGCAGCGCCGCTCCCCGGACGCACTGGGCGGTTCTTCGCCGTGTTCCTCGCCGTCGGTGCCGTCCTGCTCCTGGTCGCCGAGCTGTACGCGGCGACGGGGTCGGTGGCGTTGACGGCGGTCTGCGGCACCGTCGCGCTCGTGGTCGCTGTGGTGTACGCCGTGCGCCACCGCCACGCTTCGGGCGCGGACGCCGTCGAGGATGCGGACGCCGCCCTCGCTGGGGGACCCGCGCGGCAGCACGGGGCGACATCCGTTGGTTCCATCGAGGAAGGGCCGATGCGCGTGGGCGGCAGTGCGGCGTTCGACGATTTCTTCCGTGCCGAGTACCTGCCCCTGGTGCGGCTGTTGATGCAACTGGGAGCGCGCTACAGCGAAGCGGAGGACGCGGCGGCGGAGGCCATGTCCGTCGTCTACGAGAAGTGGGAGACGATCACGGCGCACCGGGCGTACGCCCGCACCACGGCGATCCGTCTCGTCCGCCGCAGGCCTCGCGAGCTGGCGACGGAGATCCGCGAACAGGCTCTGGGCGTGGCGAGCTTCCTCCCCTCCGTCGAGGCGGGCGCCCTGGACGTCCTGGAGATGCTGCGAGAACTCCCCTACGAGCAGCGGCTGGTGATGGCGCTGACGATCGCCGACCACACTCCGGCGGAGATCGCCGAACTGGCCGGCCGGCCCGTCGCGACCGTCCGCTCGAACCTCCGCCACGCCCGCAGCGCCCTGCGGCGCATGTGCCAGTCCGACGACCGAGTCTGAGCCCCGCAGGAAAGAGAGGTATGACGATGGAACACGATGAGGACCTGGACGCTCGCCTGGACTGCGAGCTGCGGCATGGAACGGCGGCCCTCGACCGGGCCCTGCGCAGGCACCTGGACGTGGAGTCCGCGCTGCTGCGGGTGAAGGGCGGCCGGCGGGAGGTGGCCGGCTCGCCGACTGACGGGCGGCTGCGCGAGGTGCTGGCGGCCTGGAGCGCCGAGTTGGGCGTCGCTGTCCGTGGTGCGGGGCGGGTGATCCGTCCGGTGGCCGACGACGCGTTGTTCGCCGCCCTGACCGGCCGCGGGCGCGAGGGCGTCGAGGCATGGCCCGAGACACAGGTGACGCTGTCCGGGGAAGCTCCGTGGGTGATCACGGTGTCGCTCAGTCTCCCCGGGCGCCCGCCGGCGGACGTGCGGGTCGTCGTGGAGATCGGCGGCGCCGACTGGTGGCTCTCCACGACGCTGGAGCCCCTTGGGGACTCCCCTGCATCCGACGAGGTCACGGAACTGGTCGGGACGGTGACCGTGGACGGGGAGGAGCCGCTGTCGCTCCAGGACGTCCGGCTCGCCCTGCGCGCGGAGCGGTCGTGAGCGGCGGTGCCTTCGCCTCCTGGCCGCAGGTGGTGGAGGCCCTGGTGGACCGGGCGGGACGGGAGGACGCGGCCGTGGCCCGCCTGGCGGAGGTGTGCCTGGCCGCATCCCCGCTGACGCCCGAGTGCTCGCGCGTATCCCGGCCCGGTGGTCTCCCCCTGGGCCGCCCACCGGCCGAGGTGATCTCCCAGGCTGCCGCGGCCCTGCTCGACGCGGTGCGGGGCCGGGAGGGCAGGGTGGCTCGCTACAGGGAGGTCATCGGCCTGCTCACCCTCCGGGGTTCCTGGCGGCCGTCGTCCGAGGACCGCTACGGCGAGATCCGCGACCAGCGGGAACGGCATGACCGGGCGCTGTCGCTGGCTCTGGAGCTGGGCGATACCACGCTGACCGCCATGTGCCGTTACCACCGTGGCCGTTCGGAGCTGCGGCTCACGCGCTGGCGGCAGGCGCTCACCGATCTGCTGGGGGCCGCGGACGAGGCGGTCGCCCTGCTGGAGGGCGGGGAGGACGGCGGGCGGCACCCCGGCCCCTTCGCCGCCGTGGACCACCGCCCCGTGCCATGGGCCGATCCGCACCCGGTGATGGTGCGGATGATCGCCTGCCGTGCCCTGAAGTGGTCTGCCAACGCCGCCGCTCTCCTGGGCGACGTGGAACAGTGGGCCGTCAGCGTCGGCCGGGCCGTCGAATTGTCCGAGCCCCTGGCCGAGACGCGCCCGTCGATGCTGGTGGAGGCCCTCGGTCTCCAGGCGAGCCTGGCCCGGCACGTCGGCGACCGCGATACGTTCCGGCACGTCGAGCGCAGACTGCGGAACTGGGCCGAGAACGGGGGTCCTCACCGTGTGAAGCGCGGCTGGCTGAGCGTCGCGTCGGACAACGCGGCCCACCTTCACGACTACGGCCGCGCGTACCGGCTCTCGCAGGCCCGGCTGGACGCGTCCTGCACGGGGCTCGCTGCCGCTCCGCCGCAGGGCTCCGCCCCGCACGCCTACCTGTCCGCGGTGGCCGAGCTGGAGGATCGCGGCTTGCGGGCGCGCCGGGTGGGGCTCGGCAACGCCGCCTACGACGCCGCCCTGGTGTTGTGGCGTGCCCGGATGACGGTCGAGGACCCGGATGTCCTGCGTGACGCGCAGGGGCTGCTCGATCTCGCGGAGCGGGCGTGGCGGTCGGACGGGCACAACGGGCTGATCTCCATCCGGCTGAGCCGCGTGCGCCTCGGCATCGACGCGTCCGCCGCGCCGGACCGGGCATCGGTGACCGACGCGGCCCTGGACGTCAGCCGGATCACCCTGCGGGCCGCGGCGCGCGTCAACGCCGTGGAACTGGCTGCCGAGTGGTGCCGCCCGGGGGACGAACGCGTGCGGGAGCGGATCGATGAGCAGTTGGAGCGGAGCACGCCGACCCTGCGCAGCCGGGGTCTTTTCGCCCGTGCCCTGTGGTTCAGCCGCCTCGCCGAGCACCTCGACGCCGAGACCGGCGCCGGCGCCGAGCCGGACGGTGCGGCGGCGGCCGCATGGCGCCAGGCCGAGAAGGACGCCGTGGCCGCGGCCACCGGGCTGGACGCCGACGGCGTGTACATCAACGCCCGCATCGCGCTGCGGGCCTGGGTGATCGCCGCCCGGGCCGGCACACGGAAAGGGGAAGGGGCGGCGGACTGCGTCCGGCTGCGGCGACTGCTGCACGCCGTGCGCTGCGTGGCCGAACTGCTCATCACCGCCTCGCACACCGACGACCGCGGCCGGCTGGCCCGGCAGTACGGCTCCGTCTTCACCGAGGCGGCCGAACTCGCCGTACGGCTTGGGGACATGGCGGCCGCCGATCTCATCATGGAAGCCGTACGCCGTGACCGGGTCGGTGTGCTGATCACCGACCTCGCGCTGCGGTCGGACGTCAGTGAGGAGGTGCGGGCCGCCGCCGAGCGGATGATCGCCGCGAACAACGCCTCGCCCGAACCGTCGCAGGCGGCCACCGGCGACGACGTGTCGGGCCGGCAGCAGGAGCGCACCCTGCGACGGATCGCCGGGACCATCGCCGAGAACCGCCGCCACAGCCTCGCCCAGGCCGACCAAATCCTCGGCGTTCTCAGCTCGATGGCGGACGGCCGAGCTCTGCTGCGTATTACGGCGGGCGACGTGCTGGCCGCGCGGCACCCCGGCACCCCGACTGGGGCGGTCCTTCAGCTGTGCCCTGCCGGCACCGGCATGCTGACCGACGGCACGTCCTCGCGGCGCCTCTACCGGCGGCTGACGCTGGCGGACGGTCACGGTGCCGTCGAGGAGTATCTGGACGCCGTGACGCTGCCGTTCGACGCGGCCCGGCTGCGGCCGGACGACACCGGCTACTGGTTCCGGCTCGCCCGGCTTGCTCCGTACCTGCTCCCCGAGCCGCTGTTGCGTCGGCTGCGTGAGCGCGAGCGGGACGATCCGCTCCGGCTCATGATCGTGCCGTCCGGGCTGTTCGACCTGGCGTTCGACGCGCTGCCCGTGGACGGCGAGCACCTGCTCGTCGACGTCGCAGCGGTGTCGATCCACACCTCGCTCGCCACGATGGCGCACCTTCTGGGCAGTGCCTCCGAGCAGACCCGCGCCGGCACCGTCGCCGTCTACGACACGGTGACGATGACCTACACGGAGAACGAACTGGCCGCGCTGCGCTCCCATTTCTCGCCTGTCCACACTCCTGGCAGCCTGGACGAGATCCGCCGGTGGCTCGGGGGCGACGCTCCGATGCCACGGCTTCTGGCCATGGCCGTGCACGGGACGGACGACCAGGACGGTTGGGGTCAGGTCAAGCAGCTTCCGGATCGCTCCCGCCTCACGGCGGCCGAGGCCATGGCGTATGCCTACCCGGAGCTGTGTGTGCTGGCCTCATGCCACAGCGCCATCCGGCTCCGTGGCGGTCTCGAACTCGCCGGCTTCCCCCTCGCCCTCTTCGCCCGCGGCGCCACGACGGTGATCGGCAGTCTGTTCGCCATCGACGACGAGGCCACCAGTCAGATCATGGAGTTCTACTGGGCGCATCTCGCCCGGGGCGCCGACCCGGTCGGTGCGCTGCGCGCCGCACGCCTCCAGTGGCTCGACGGTGATCCGAACCGACGTCCGTCCCCGCGCCTGTGGGCCGGGCTGACGGCGTTGGGCGGCGCCCACTGCTGACGCCGGCTGAGGGGTTGCGGACGTCGGGTCCAAGGCTCGGGAGATGGGCTCTGGCTCTGGGAGCTGTCCTACGGGCGCGGCGGCTGACGCGGTGTCGGGTTCACCCCTGCGACATGTACGGCCGGCCGGCCGTACATGTCGCGTACAGACCGCGTACACGCAGCGCCCTGAACGGAGCGGGCTGGGGCGAGCCGGTGTGTTCGGGTTGGTCGGAGTCAGGCTGCAGGCTGTCTGATCACAGCCGCCCGCCGTCTTGGGTGTACCTGTGTGTCAGTCCCAGCTGAAGTGCCAGGTTCCGAAACGGGTCCAGTGGTCCGCCCAGGAGGCCGTGTCGATGCCGTCCGGGCAGTACGCGTACTGCCCGATCGCCGTCTCAGCCACCGCCTGCGGTTCCTGCGACGGTAAGGCCACGTCCAGGATCAGCGTCCGGCGGGACACATGCAGCAGCTCGGCCCTGAACCGGTCGTGCCAGGGCCACGTGGTCGGAGTCGAGCGTCGGCCTGCCCCTGGCCCGTGCTCCCAGGAAGGCGCTGCTGGTCGTCGTTCGATGGCGATTGACATCGAAAACGAAGGTTTCTTGACGACTCAAGGATTCGTGCGGTGCGGCTGAGCTTCCGCGACAGGCGGAGCGAGGACGCCCCGGTGCGGGTTGAGGGAGGTCGAGGAGGAGAGTGGCAGGAGCGAAGGCCTCACGTGCTGGACAGCCGATTCCGGTCGCCCGAATCAAAACCCCTTGCCCAATGGTCAAGAAGTGTTGACCATTGGGGTATGCCTACCGATGATCTTCCCGAGACGTTCCACGTCACCACTGACGAGCAGCTACGCGCCGTTTCCAATCTCACGCGTCACCGGATCATGGCCGTGCTCCGCTTCGAGCCTGCGACGATCACGCAGATCGCCGAGCGAGTGGGTCTTGCGAAGGGGAGTTCCAGCTACCACGTACGACTGCTGGAGCGGGCCGGCCTGGTGAAGGTGGTACGGACGCGGAAGGTCCGGGGGGTCACCGAGCGGTACTACGCCATGGCCGCACGGGCGATCGTGCTGCCGGATCCGGGAGAGGGAGGCCCGGATGTGCTGATGCGGCATGCGGTGGCGGACCTGGAGGCAGCGCCGGTGGATGCCGAGCGGCACGTGCGGATGGCACATCTGCGGCTCACCGAGGAGCAGTTCGCGGAGCTGGGGGCGCGGCTGGAGGCACTGGCGGACGAGTACAGGGAGCTGTCCGATCCGTCGCTGCCGGACGCGTCACTCGTCTTCGCACTGTTCCACCCGGCACCGCGCCAGCAGGCCGAAGGGGACGCCAAATGACCTCAGACGTTCGAAAGCTGCCGACCGGGTTCGGACGGTTGTGGACCGCGCAGACGGTGTCCTCACTCGGTGACGGGGTGACGCATGCCGCGCTGCCGCTGCTTGCGCTGACGTTGACGCGGGACCCGATGGCGCTCGCCGTCGTCACGGCCGCCGGGACGCTGCCGTGGCTGCTCTTCGGGGTGCTCGGCGGTGCGCTGGTGGACCGCTGGGACCGCCGGCGCACGATGTGGGTCACGGACGCGGCGCGTGCGGTGCTGCTCGCGATACCGGCGGCAGCAGCCGCGCTCGACGTGCTGAGCATTCCCCTGCTCGCGGCCGTCGCCTTCCTTCTCGGCCTCGGCGGACTCTTCTTCGACACGGCCGCCACGGCCTATCTGCCGGATCTGCTCGGCCGCGACCCCGCGCTCCTGGAGCGCGCCAACTCCCGCCTGCGCGGTACCCAGACCGCCGCGTCCGGCTTCGCCGGGCCGCCTGCGGGCAGTGCTCTGCTCGCGCTCGGGCGGGCGGTTCCGCTGCTCGCCGACGCGGTCTCGTTCGCGCTCTCCGCACTTCTCGTACGGTCGCTGCCTGCCGCACGCCGGCCCGTACCGCAGGCCCGTGAGCCGCTGCTGCGGCAGGCGCGGGCCGGCGCCTCGTACGTGTTCCGGGATCAGCTGCTGCTCGGACTCGCGCTGCGTCCGGCGGTCGGGAACATCGCCTTCCTCGCCGTGGAGACCGTACTCGCCCTCTTCGCGCACGATCGTCTCGGCATCGACACCTTCGGCTTCGGCCTGCTCCTCACGGCGGAGGCCACCGGCGGTCTGCTCGGCGCGGGCATCGCCTCCTTCCTCGGCCGACGACTCGGCACCGGCACCGCGCTGACCTGCACGGCCGCAGTCGAGGGACTCGCCATCCTGGGCCTCGCCGCCGCCCCGAACCCGTACGTCGCCGGCCTCGCGCTCGCCGTCTGCGGCGCGGGCATGGGCGCCACGATGGTGCTCGGACCCTCCCTCCGACAGGCGATCGTCCCCGCCCACCTGATGGGCCGGGTCGCCTCGACCTCCCGCATGCTCGCCATGTGCGCCGCCCCGTTCGGCGCCTTCCTCGGCGGCTGGCTGGCCACCGCCTACGACGTACGCACCCCGCTCTACACCGCCGCCGGCCTCCTCCTCACCATGACCGCCGTCACGGCGACCATGACCAGCAACCGCCGGGTCGAGGCGGCGCTGCGTGCCGCCGCCGCCCCGACCGATGATCCAGAGCACCCGGAATCCCGGAACCCCGTTCAGGAGCGTGCCGTTTAGGGCTCCCGAGGTCCTTGAGCCAGCGCACGGCAGGCCCAGCTCGGCGTTCGTGTCACAGCGACCGTACGAGCCTTGCGCCCAGATGGCCTGTCAGGCGCCGCACACGAGTGGCCTGGCACGCTGGGTTAACCGTCTCCCTGCGTCGACGAGCGCGGATCTGGGTCTCGGCGACGTGGGGCGCGCTGAGGACACTCCAGGCAGGGATCGTGCGGGCAGCGATGGTGATGCCACTGCCGAGGCGGCCATGGCGGCCGAGGGCGATGCCGGGGCCGAGGGTGGCATGTCGCGCCAGCGAGTCGATTCCATCCGGTAGAGGCCATCGGCCACGGTCCTGGCGCAACGGATGAAGACGGCGAGCTGTGCCTTCCGGTCCTCCCGTAACGCGGCCATGCGTTGCGCTTCAGCAGAGATCCGGGCCGCATCAACGGCGGCGTTGGCCTGGGCCCTGCCCCCAGCTGCCTGCACCGCTGCAGATATCCAGTTGCCCGCGATGCCCCCGAGGATGCCGATCGCCGCGACCAAGGCGGCGAACACCTCCGGGTTGTCCTTAACGAAGTCGATCGCATTCTGCACGTGCGCATCCTGCCCTGTACTGGATGCGCGCGGACGTCCGCATCGGGTCGAAGGCGCCCTGGAGCACAGCAGCCAGCCTTGGCGTCACGAACCTGCATCGCCCCGATGTCCGGCCTAGGCTGGCTGCGCCAGCCTCAGGGGCGTCCCCGACCGCCGGAGGATCCGATGGCGCACCTCATCTTCGACGAGGACGAGCAGCAGCAACTCCGCGACTCCGCCCGTGAACGCGCCGCGGCCGGTGAAGGGCTCCTCGCGTACGCGCTGCAGTCGATTGACCGGATCCCTGGCCTGAACCGGGCTCCGGCCGGGCTGGGCCAGGTGCAGCAGCTCGCCGACGAGTCGGCGCCGCCCGCGCCACCATCTACAGATACCTGGAGCACTCATGACGGGCAGTAGGCCCCGTGCTCGCGCGGCTGACTGGTGGCGGCCCCACCTGGGAACTCCGCGTCAAGAAACCCGCAGAGAAGCCGCCAGCACCGCCCGTACCCGAGGCTGACGCGTTGATGGCGCTGAACGAGGCACTGGTCGGCATAGACGTGGCCGTCAAGGCTGGAGACTTCTCAAAGGCGTGGGCGCTCCGCCGGGCGGCATGGGGATATTCGGACCTGCTGCCACCTGGCCGACGCGTCGGCAGCGCCAGCAGCTCGGCCTGTACAAGGAACTGCTGCTGGCGGCGCAGAAGGCGAAGAGGAACCGCGCTCTTAGACAAGACTCGTCAGGAGCTCCGCGAAGACTCGTGGCCGGCTGAAGTAGCCGACGTGCGAGGCCGTGAGGGTGTGCACGTCGAAGGGATGGTGCGGGGTCAGCGCGTCCGCCGTGCGGATCATGTGGTCCTGGACCGCCAGGGGGAGGCTTCGGTCGGCGGAGAGCCGGACGTACGTGTGCGGCACCCGCCCCCACGTATCGGCCTGGACCAGCGCACCCGGCTCCATTGCCGAGTAGGTCTCGTCCGGGTCGAGGGAGTCGAGGAGCAGCCGGAACTGGTGGTCCGTCGAGTCGGCCATGACGGCGGCCTTCAATGCGGCGAACACGTCCGGGTCGGCGTGAGCGGCCCGCCAGTTCAGCCGGACCACGCCCGGATCGCGTACGCCCGGCACAGCGATCCGGGCCACTGCGGCGTCCAGCAGGTTGTCGTCGGCCACGTCCCACGCCTCGGTGAGCATGGCCGGATCGCTGAGGCAGAGCGCGGAGAGGTAGACGACCCGGTCGAGCAGCTCTGGTGCGGCGTTGGCGACGGCGCTGATCGTCAGACCGCCCAGGCTGTTGCCGACCAGGACGATGGGCCCCGACGCGGCGAGCCGCCGCAAGATGTCTACCACGTGGCTCACGTTGTCCTTCAACGTGACACCGCGCAGCGCGGAAGGTGCGGCGGCGAGTGCGGTGACGTCCTGGGGTTGCCGGTAGTAGGCGGCAGGGGTGTCGGCGAGGTCGCCGTGACCGGGGAGGTCGACGGCGTGCGAACGGTAGCCGAGCAAGGCCAGCTCGTTCTGCAACGGACCCCAGGCCCGGGCGTTGCTGGAGCCGCCGTGAACGAATACGAAAGTGGGGCGCGAGTCTGCGCGCATGGTGAAGATCCTCGTCATCCTGAGGTGAACGGTGGACGTGGGACCCGGTGTCGGCGACGGCCGACACCGCGGTCAGTGCGTCGACCGGGTGCGCAGGGCCTGCCAGTTGTGGATGACGGAACACATGCGCACGACCGTAGCAGTCGCCTTCGCACCGCGCACGGCCGTTTCGCGTCTCGCCGGCCGGTGGCCTGGATGTTCTTCGGTAGACGTTCTTCGGAAGGGCCACCGCAGGACCGGTCCGGGCGGACATCCCGAGCCCCCGCAGGATCACCTCGTGGATGATGCGGTGCCGGGAGACGCTCACCGAAGGCCAGGACGAACGGCTCCTTCAAGTCCGGCTCGCCTGCCCTGACATCGCCCGAGACCATGGGGTCTTCGCCAGTTACCTCATGAACCAGCATGCAGGTAAGCCTGTGCCTGTCGCTGTTGCGACCAGCCGCACAAGAAGCTGCAGGATGCGGCCTACTCCTGATCGACAGGGCTCGGGCGGCTGAGAAGCAATCCCGTCAGCGGGAACACGCCCGGTCCCGGTCCCGGCTGCGGGGATCTTCCATGCCGACCCAGGTGGGTGTGACTGTCACCGTGCGGTGGGGCGAGGCCCTGTGCGGAGCTACCGCGACGGTCGGCTGAAGTACGTGACCGGTCGCTCCCGCCGCACCCCGTCTACGACGACGTCGACGGATTCGTCGTAGAAGGCCACCCGGTCCTTGATGATCGCTACGGAAGGCAGGGGATCGGGGTAGCTCCAGGCGATGTCGGGCCGTACGTCGGCGTCGCCGGCCCAGGACCAGTACTCGCTCGCCACGCCCTTGTAGGGGCAGCGGGTGCGCCCGTCGGTAGGGGTGAAGAGGTCGAGGCGGACGTCCTCCCGCGGGAGGTAGAAGCGCACCGGCAGGCCCGTCTCGAACAGAAGGACCGGCGTGTGCGTGTCCGCGACGACCGTACCCTCGATCTCGACCTGGACATGTCGGCTGCTGGGCAGGGCGTCCACCCGCTTGTGCGGGTCGCGGGGGTGTACGAAGATCTCTTCGTCTTCCTCGTACCAGTGGTCGAGAGCCTCGCGCCCGAACCATTCGAAGCTGATGTGGTCGGCGAGATCCTCTCCGGGGTAGGTCCAGGCCGCCGCCCCGACGGTCCGTTCGGGGAGCACGAGGTCGTAGAAGACCGTCGCTCCGGCGTGACGCCGCCGGCTGGCGGGCCGCTCCGTTCGCCGCAGCAGGTCCGTCCGGACGTCCGCGGTCGGGAAGGCGTAGAGGGGGACGGGGCGACCGGGCTCCCACACGAGAACCGGCCTACGGCTGTCCACGACCGTGATCTCCCCTGCCGTCGCGCGCACCCAGCGCTCACTCGGCTCCCAGAACACGCTGTCGGACTCGCCCTGGCGGCGTACGACGGGCACGGCTTCCGGGCCGGACTTCGGTGCGGTCATCGGTCTCTCCTCCTCGCTCCGTCTCCGGCTGCCCAGACCGGGTGTCGTGGTACCGGCCGCAGCCGTTTTCCACCCTGCTCCCGATCCCGGCCGGTGGCAAACGACCCGCCGTCACTCCTTGGTGGCGCCGAGTGGCTGCAGCCGGTCGGCTGGGCAGCTTGAGGGCGGCGGAGGAACGGCTACATCATGTGGCGCTTGATCGTCTTGATCCTGTTGACGTGTCCTTCGACGACGCCGGAGTTCCAGGGCGGGGTCAGGCCGGCGGTGACCGTGTGTCGCGGTCTTGGTCGATTCCTGCCGCAAGAGTGGGGAGGCTGGCAAGGTTGTCCTGGCGGACGGTGTCGAGCCACTCGGGGGGAGCTCGGCAGCGCAGACGTCATCCAGCTGACCCTGGCGCTACTGCAGTCCGCCACCGTGGTGAGTCCTCTCATCGACGGTGACCCGCTGCGCCCCGTCATCAACCAGGCCGTCGCGGCCCTCGGCCTGGAGAACGTTCAGCTTCTGCCCGTCGGTGTCAGGTGGCAGCCCGCGCAGCGGATCGTCCCAGGGCCGGAAGCTTGTTCCCTGCACAGCAACAGAACGACCGCGCCGACGACCGGTGCCGACGGCCGTGGCCGGAGGCGGCGGCATCGCAGGGGGGGGCGCAGCCTGATCTCGGGAAAGGGCGCGGCTCCGGGCGACCAAGGCCATCGGAGCTTGACGACAGCGGGATCGGCCCGTCACTGATGTCCACACCAGCCGGGTCGGCTGCCGACGGCCGGGGCGGCTCGTCCGCCGCGTTCCCGGCAGCCGCTTGATCAGACTTCTGCGAGCTCCCGCTCTCGTACGGGGATGAGTCGAGCGACTCGTGAGGGCACAGGAATGCCCGGGCCGGGCCGGGCCTGGCAGACTGTGCGCCGCCTGAGGGGAGTTCGTCGTGCCGCAAGAGCTGACCGTCCGCCGCATACTCGGGGACCAACCGTTCGCCGAGATCGGTCGGCCCGAGTGGGCGGTGAGCGCCACACGTCACGGCTGCGTCATCACGGCCGGAGACCTCGGCCACGTCCCGTGGCGCGGTACGGGTCGCTGGCTGGGCCACCGGATCGGTGTGTACGAAGCCGGCACCCTCCGGCCGCGCCACGTCGTCGCCTCCCGCTACTCCGTATGTGCCATCGAGCCTCACCCGGAGTTGCCGATCGTGGCCGTGGGCACCGGCCGCTACGACGGTTCGTGGGACTTCGAGGGGCAGCTGCTTTTGCTGCATCTCGAGACCGGGCGCGTGACGGATCTGCTGAGCAAGAGCCGCCAGGTGCGGCACCTGCGCTGGCTTCAGGACGGCAGGCTCGCGATGCTGCTCTCCCCCGAGGACAAGGATGGCGGTTTCCGCTCAGGGTTCGAGCTGGCCGTCGCGGCGGACGACTGGCTGTCCGCTCCGGCCGGTCTGGTCGACCCCGACGACGTTCGCCATCCGATGGTCGAAAGCGGGCTCCTCTACGACCCTCATGTGGAGGATGCCCTCGCCCGGCTGACGGAGGGTCGGTGGCGGCGGCGGGCGGAAGTGCGGGACCTGACGGTGCTGTCCGACGGCAGGGTGCTGGCTACCGGCCGGCACACGGACCTCGAATGCTGGGATCCGTCCGGCGCGCTGAGCTGGGCTCTACCAGCCGGCGGGGAGGGGAGCGTCCAGGTCGAGGCGGCCCCTGACGACGAGTCGGCGTGGGTGACGTACCGGGGCTTTCGCCGCGAGGACGGGACGGGGCGGCTGGTCGACCGGGCGACCACGGTTCGGCGGGTATCGACGGCGGACGGCGGTGTGGTGGACTGCGTGGACATGCCGTCGGCCCCCGCATTGAGCGCCACGGGCGAGGGCTGGCTGGCCCTGCGCCCGCTGGGGCGCGACGCAGAGGCCGCGCTGCTGCTCGACCCCGCGCACCAGGAGGCGGCACGAGTCGGGCTTGCGCCCCGTCGCTCCAACTCCCCGGCGCTGCACGTCAGACACAGCACCCGTCTGCTGTACGTGGACGGTCCCGGCCCGGACGGCGACGCTGCGTGGATCCACGCGATCGAGCCGCCGGGCGCCCACGGTCCCGCCACCGTGCGCGCCCTCTTCCCGCTGCACTGGGACCCGGCGTCCGCACTGCAGCCCTGGTGCGGCCCCGCCGTCGAGCTGGGAGACACCTTCGTCCAAGCAGGCCGGTCGCACGAGCGGGGCCCCACCTTCGCAGAAGCCCGCAACGGCACGTACGTCGTGAACCGTCGGCTTCCGGACGGAGCGGCACGCTGGGTGTACGAGACCGACCAGCCGCTCGCCGGTCTCGACGGCGACGAGCGCACGGTGTATGTCGTCTACCTCACCGGCGAGGTAGAGATGCTCGACACGGCGACGGGCGAGGTGCGGGACCGGTGCACCCTGCGCGCGCACGGCCACCCGGTCACGCCGATGTCCGTCGTGTTCCGGGCGGACCAGCGGCGTCTGGTCGTGGGGACGGTGGACGGGAGGATCCTGGACTGCACGGTCCCGGGGTGACCGGGCCAGGACTCGTCGGCCAGGAACACTCCGTGGAACTCGGCGTGTTCCTCACCCACACCAAACCCCGCCGCGACAGACTCACCCTCGAACGGCTCACCACGCTCGCCAACCTCGGACTCGACTGGGCCGGCTGAGTCGGGGTTCGCCTGCAGTCGGCGCACTGCCGGTGGTTGGCGGCATGATGGGTCTGGAACGCATGCGGCCGTTATGAAGGCCGGCTGGGATCGGCTTGACCCTGACGTGCGGGTCAAGGGTTGGCGTCTGCGCACCCTGCGGCAGGGGCGGTGGTGGCCCCTTGGCCGGCCTGGTCTTGAGCGGATGCGGCTGCCCCTCATGTCTACGGCCTGGACACGGTCCGCGCGAGCGGCGGCAGGTGAGCCGGTGACCGGACTCCCTCGTGCGGATGCTTCACCCAGTGCGGGCGAACCGCCGGCCGGTCGCGGCCGGCGGTGAGGGCATGCGCAACGACGAGCAGGACATCACGAATCCCGGCCTGTCACCTCAGGCTGATCGTCGTCGGGCATGCCGCACACCGGGCAGTCCCATTCATCGAGGCAGTCGATCACGACAGGGTGATGGCAGAAGACGCATGGACGCATGTCCTCATCGGCTGGTTCCTGCGCATGCGCTTCATTCCTCATGGCAGGCAGAGTGCCAGACGGCCTCCCGGCCGGCATGGGCTGGTCCGCCGGGGCCGCGGCTGTGGCGGCGCTGTGGTGAGGGGGCGGGTGGGTCAGCGCTCCTCGCGCAGTCCCCATGGGGCACCGTATGCGCCGAGTAGGTCGAGGAACGGCTGGGGCGGCAGTGCTTCGGGGCCGAGGACGCCGCTGGCGTTCCATGTACCGTCCGCGATCAGTTCCAGGGCGATCACCGGGTTGAGGGCGGTCTGCCAGACCACTGCTTGGGAGCCGTACTCGCGCATCGTCCACTCGTTGTCGACGACGTGGTAGAGGTAGACCTCTCGCGCCGTGCCGTCCTTGGTTCCCTTGACCCAGGTGCCCGCGCAGGTCTTGCCCTTCATGCGGTCGCCGAGCGTGGCCGGGTCGGGCAGGCAGGCGGCGACCACGTCGCGCGGGGAGACCTGGAGCGGCCCGTCCGCGCCGGGCACGGTGACCTTGGCCGTGGAGTCGAGTCCCAGGTCGCGGAGGGTCTTCAGTTTGGCGATGAAGTCGTCGCCGAGGCCGTACTTGAAGGTCACGCGGCGTGCGTCCAGCCAGCGGGGCATGAGGAGAACCTCTTCGTGTTCGACGTTCACGCACTCCACCGGGCCGATGCCCTCGGGGAAGTCGAAGACCTCGGGCTCGCTGAAGGGGGCCGTGGTGAACCAGCCGCGGTCCTTCTCGTAGACGACGGGCGGGTTGAGGCATTCCTCGATGGTGGTCCAGATGCTGAAGGAGGGTGCGAAGTCGTAGCCCTCCACGGTGAGGTTCGCGCCGTCGCGGACGCCGATCTCCTCGACTTCGTCGAAGAGTTCGTCTGCCGCGTACCGGGCGAAGACGTCCGACAGGCCCGGCTCCACGCCCATGCCGACCAGGGCGAGGCGGTCGGCGTTCTCCCATGCCTCGGCCAGGGCGAACTGCTCGTCGCCCAGCTTCACACCGCACTCCTCGTACGGGCGTGAAGGGTGCGGCACGGACAGCGACATCGCCATGTCGACGTAGTGCGCGCCCGCGGCGAGCGCCGCGTTGCACAGCGGCATCACGAACCTGGGGTCGGTGGCGTTCAGCAGCACGTCGCAGTTCTCCTCGGCGAGGAGACGACGGACCGCCGCCTCGTCGGAGGCGTCCAGGCGGTGCGCGCTGAACCGGCCGGCCTGGTCGTCCAGCGCGGTCACGGCAGCCTCCGCGCGGAGCGGGTCGTAGTCGGCGACGAGCATGTGGGTCAGAAAGCCGCGGCGGGCCGCGATGCGGGTGACGGCGGTTCCGACACCGCCCGCACCCACGAGAAGTACACGCATGTCACTCACCATTTCGTCGAGACGGTCCCGGTGGAATCCCGGGAGCACCTCGATGCAACCCGATCCCGACAGTTAAGGTCTACGGTGTTGGCATAAGGATGGATGGGCGGTGGAGCGATGCCGAAGAAGGTGGTTCCGGAGGGGGAACGGCGCAGGCGACGGCCGACCCGGCAGGGCACCGTGCTGTCGGAGGAGCTGATCGTGCAGACGGCGCTGCGGATGCTGCGCGAGCACGGGAGTGCCGGACTGACCGCACGCCGGCTCGGCGCCGCTCTCGGCGCCGACCCGAGCACTCTGTACCGGTACTTCGCCGGCCTGGACGGCCTGACCCGGGCCATCGGCGAGGAGCTGATGGGGCGGGCCCTGGACAGCTGGACGGCCACCGGGAACTGGCTGGCCGACCTGCGTTCTCTGGGCCTGGCCATCCACGCCTCCTACCTCGCCCATCCCCAGGCCGCCCTGCTGACCGCCAGCCGCGTCACCGGCCGCCCCCGGGAGATCGAGGTGGACGAGACGATCCTCGGCATCCTGCGCGGCGCGGGCTTCGGCGACGCGGACGCCGTCGGCGTGTACCACGCCTTCATCGACCTGGCTCTGGCCTTCGCCTCCCTGGACGCGGGCGCGCTGGCCATCAAGGACGAGGTCAGAGAGGCGGACGAGGACATGTGGACCTCCACCTATGCCCGGCTACCCTCCGAGACCCATCCGCACATCGCCGCCACCTCGCACCTGCTGGCGGACCGGATGAATCGCAGCGCCTATCCCGTCGTGCTCGACACTCTCCTGAACAGGGCGGAGGCGCGGCTGACCGCCGCACGGAACGAGGCCGCCCGGAACGAGGCCGCCGGCACCGGGTGAGAGCCGGGGCCGGCCACCGGTCGGTGGCACCACGCTCCCCCGAGACACGCACGGCTGCCCTCCCGGCCGCCCCTGGGTGGGGTCGGGCCCCTTCTTGACGGACGGGCAGCGCGAACGCCTGGAGCGGCTCCGTGTCGTGCCGCCGGCCCCGGAACCGGTGGAGCCTGTTGTGCTCGCCGGCGGCCAGGCTGCTCGTGGGGTGAGCAGCGTGGGGTCGGCCTACCGGCACGGGGCGGAGCAGACCCTGCTGAATTCGGGTGGTCGGCCGCCGCGAGGAAGCGTGCCCGGCCGGTTCAGTGCGGCCTGGTGGACTCCGCCGCTCGGGCCGCGGACCATACTGGTCGAGCCCTGATCACCCACTGGACGGTTCCATGGCCAAGAGCAGCTCTTCATCGACCACTGCCCCCGACACCGTGTGGCTCGCGCGTGGGCGTCACCTCGGGCCCGAGGCCGAGCGGGACGTCCGGCGCAACCTGATCGCCCTCAAAGCGGCCGGGGTGCTCGACGACTTCCTGGACCTCGACCCCATCGAGGCGGCCCGCTCGACCGATCTGTTCCCTCGGGACGAGTCCGCCGCCGCCGGCCCGTATGCCCGCCGGCTGTTCGAGGCCCGCTGGCGCGTGGCAGACGGTGTCACGGTGCGCGCTCAACTGACCACCTACGATCCGGAGTCCCGCCGCGTCGAGAGCGAGGGCGTCACCTGGGTTCTCGCCGCCGAGGCGGAGCGGGCGTGGGAAGCGGGCTGGCCCTCCCCCGCCACCGTGTTCTGGCCCGAGAGCGACCAGGTCGCCTGGGATCACGCGAGGGTGCCGGGCGTGCGTCTGCGGACGACGAACCACCTGCCGAAGGACGACGGCGAGTTGCGGCGCCTGCTGCGGGGCTGCACCCGGCAGAGCTGGTCCATCCATGTCGTGGTGCACGAGGCGATGACGCCGGACGCGCGGGGGCAGCAGCCGATCACCCGGTTCCTGCCACCGAGCCTGCGCCACCGGGTGGTCGAGCACCGGGCCACGCCCGAGCAGGCACTGATCGCCGACTTCGCGATGAAGCGTGAACTGGGCGTGGGGCTACCGCGCGGCGGGGCCGTCGTCCTGCCCCCGGCGCCGCAGGTCCCGGGCTACGACGCGGAGCGCCACACCGTACGCGATGTCTTCCTGGACGGCACGGAACCGACCGAACTCCTGCAAAGGATTACGGAGTTCGCCTCACTGCCGCGACCGCTGCCGGCCGACGCCGAACAGGTCCTGACCCGACTTCGCCAAGGCTGGCACCTGCTCACCCCGGACGAGGAGCTTGTCCACGCACGGGCCATGGTCACCTGGTATGCCAGGGCGCTCGAGGCCATGACGGCATCCTGTGACCTGTACCGTGAGGCGGCCGAGTCGGCGCACGCCGCGCTCGCCGAGGCACCCGGCGGCAACGACGCGTCCCGGACGCCCACGCCGGCTGCGGCCGAGCAGGACTCCTCACCACTGAAAGCCCTCACGAAGACGCTCGCTCTCTTCCGCGGCCCGAACCGATAGCCGGCCGGAGAGCCGTCTGCTGGTCGAGGACGCCGCAGTTCGCGGACTCGCCGCGCTTCTCCAGGTCCGGGTGGGCGAGGTCCCCCAGGGCGGCAGGCCGGTATTGACCGTCACCACGAGGACATCGCCCTCGGCGGCGAGCCGCCGGGCGCCGTCCATGACGCTCGAGCCGTCCGTGTGGTCTGCGCCGTGAAGCTACACCGTCACCGGTGGCGCCGCCGTCAGGACGAAGGAGTGGCCGGCCGGGTCGGTGTAGCGGCGCAGGTCCGTGCGCCGGTCGAGGGTGCCGTTGGGCACGGCTGCCACGGGCCGTGCGCCGAGCGAGACCGCCTCGCGTTCCGCCTCGTCGAGCGCGTCCGAAGCCACGAGGATGTGCAGGTGTGCCTGCTGGGAGTCCTCGGGGCGGGGCCAGCTCGGTGGCGCCGCCCCGAGGTCCCGGCGGACCCCCAGGAAGGCACCGCAACGGCCGGTGACGAACAGCAGGTCGGGGTCGCCTCCGGCGGGCTCCACGGTGGCGCCCAGCAGGGTCGCGTAGAACCGCGCCAGAGGTTCCGGCTCCGTGGAGTCGAGGACGAGGACACTGGTCTTGGGCACTGTCATGCATCCCGTGTGCCCTGCGCGTCCGCTGCCAAGCGCTGTTCGCACTTCGCGCCGCCGGACCTGCCCGCCGGTGGTTCTCCCCGAGATGCAGGTCCGGAGACGGAGCGGTGGCCGGCTGGACTGCTGGGATGCCCGCGCCTTAGCCCGGTGCCGCACGTGGCGATCTCGTCCGCTGCGGGGCCGTAGGCGCTCAGGGTGGGGCCGGCCTGTCAGGCTGGCCGGCTGAGCCGGCCTTTCACGACGGCCGGGAGAGACGCGGGCATCTCGTCGGTGACCCAGGCGAACTCCAGGGCTGCGAGCGTGGCTCCCCGGTCCGTCCACACGAGGACCTCGCCGACGTAGGCGCCGGACGGATCATGAACTTGCGCGTCTACAGGCACGAGCGCTTCCGATAGTGCTGCATGCTCGCAAGGTTCCCGGACCTGCAGGTCGACGCTCACGGAGCCGGGCCCCCACACGGCGATCACCTCGGTGAGCTCCAGCTGACTCCGCAGTTGCGACGCGCCGACGAACTCCGCCGACAAGATGTGTTCAAGCACTGCGCGCTCGTCGGCGTTCAAAGGACGCGGGTCCATGGAAAGGGGAGCCATGCGCCCATTCTGAGCTGGTGAGGGCAACCAGCCCGACGCCTACACCGACCGTCGCCGGCAGCGGCATCTGATCGTTCATGGGCGACCGGGTGAGGGGCTCGCGCGAGCGGCCGTGCTCAGGGAGGACGACCGTCGCACGGGCGTTGACGGCGAGTCGACGCACCAGGGTGGTCACGGGTTCGGGTGGTGTGCAGCGCCGCTCTACTCGTAGATGGTGGCTGTGTGGATGGCCAGGCCCGAGGCGCTGGGACCTGGGCCGAGTGCGCGCTCGGGGCCGGCCTGGCCTGGCGGTGTCCTCCCCGTCGTGGTCGGCCTGGCGGTCACAGCTGTTTCGGCGCTCCGGTGGCTTGCGTGCCGGGTCAGTCCGCGGCGGGCCGGAGGAATTCGGCGCCGACGGTCCGGGCTGTCTTTTCGACCGCGTCGCGGTTGTTGTCTTCAGCCGTGAACAGGACCATGCCCACGCTTCCCTTGTCGGCCCACACGCACATCGCCCGCGGCATGCCGGTGGCCAGCTCGGTGTACCTGAGGCACCGCATCCAGCCCCCGTACGGGCCGGCCCCGGCCCGCCAGGTGTCGTCGACGATGCCGATCCCCTCCGTTTCCGTGGGGAGGATCCCGCCGTCGTACACGTACGACTCCCGCATCTCGTGGAAGTCTCCGGTCGTGACGGCCACCAGGTATTCGGCGGCGGCGTCCGCTGCGGCGTCTTCGGCGGCGTACACGCGGGCCGTCGATTCCTTCAGCTCACCGTCGGGCACAGCACCGAACGGATCGAACTCCTCGCGCAGATCGAAGCCCTTCAAGCCCCGGAAGGTGTCGTGGGCGACGATGTCGTAGCGGGGATAGGCGAGGGACGAGGCGTACGCCGTGACGCCGATGGCCAGCAGGAGCGCGAGTCCGGCTCCGGCGAAAGCGTACTCGCGGCGAGTGACGCGCGGTACGGGCGGCAGCTCCAGCGGCCCGAGCCTGTCGCCCCCGACACCCGCTTCGTCACCGGGTACGGCCTCGGTATCGGCTGTGGTCATCCGCTCGGCAGCCCGCTCACGGGCGGCCCGCAGGTGTTTGCGCAGACCCAGGAACGGCAGGCCCAGCAGCAGCCCAGCTCCCGTTGCCACGCCGTACGGCACTGCCGGCAGGACGGTGATGCGCAGGATGATCAGCACAGCGACGACCACACCTGCGGCAAAGCGGTATTCGAGGCCCCGGCGCAGCAGCAGGCGCGCCCAGGTCCGGCCGGTGGCGGCAAGGGTGGTGGCCGTCTCGGCGAGCACGGCGAGCCGCAGGTCGTGCGGGGCTGCGGCGGCCCACTGCGCGGCCTGGGCCGCGGCAGCCTGGGGCGTGGGCGCTCCAGCGAAGGCGCGAGCCGCGTCGAACGACTGCACCCGGCGTACCGAGACGCTGTTCTTGGTGTTCGTGGAGACGGAGCTTCCCGCAGTCTCGGCCCGCAGCAACTCCGGTGAATGCGGCGCGAGTTCTCGCAGACGGGCGAGGAGCACGGGGCCGCGGGCATGTCGCCCCGGCCGGTCCAGCGCGTCGGTGCGGGCACAGAGTTCCGCGTATCCGGCGAGCAGGCCGATGTCGTCCGGGAGGGTGTCCAGGCCCTCACGGAAGACCCGCTCGGCGGCGTCGTCGTGGTCGTCGTCGTCCTCGGCCATATGGGCGCGGGCCAGCGCGAGGAGGAGCCCGGCGCCGGGCCCGTCCGCGTCAAGCGCGGTCCGCGCGGCGGCGCGTGCCTCGGCCGGGCGGCCGGCGGCGACAAGCGCGTCGACCCGACCCCGCACGTCGTCACGCACGTTGTTCTTGTTGTCGTTCAAGAGTCCCCACCCCTGGTACAGCAGGCCGGACGAACGCGGCCGCGAGCGCCACTATCACCCGTACCGGAATTCCGGTCAACCAGAGATCTGCTCCTCTGACCTCCTCTTTTGCCACACAGCAGCATGTAATCGGACGCACCTCGGGCAGTCGGCTGCTCAATCTCCTCGCCGTGCCCGGGGGTGCGCTGGTCCACCGGGACGGGGCCGCAGATCGGAGGCTTTACACGCCATCGCATCAACGGCTCTGCCGGGACCTGTGCCCCTCGGGGTCTCGGACAGGGACTGGCGAACGCGTCGACGGCTGGTCGCTCTTCCGGCCGTGGGAACGCTCCTGCGCCGTGCCTCCGCGTCGGCGGTCCGGCTAGACGCCGGAGGAGACCTCGGCCTTCTCGTCGGATCCCGTGGCCGCCGCTTCGGCCGCCGCCAGGCTGCGGTTGCGCCGGACCGAGGAGATGAAGGACCACGCGATCAGGATGACGCCGACGAGGCCCGTGATGACCTCGTGGATCTCGTACCGGATGGTGACGAGCAGGATCACGGCGAGGGCGCCGATCGCGTAGTGCGCGCCGTGCTCCAGGTAGACGTAGTCGTCGAGGGTGCCCTGGCGGACCAGGTAGACCGTGAGCGAGCGGACGTACATCGCGCCGATGCCGAGGCCGAGCGACATCAGGACGATGTCGTTGGTGATCGCGAAGGCGGCGATGACGCCGTCGAAGGAGAACGACGCGTCCAAGACCTCCAGGTAGAGGAACAGGAAGAACGCGGCCTTGCCGGCCATCACGACCGCCGGGACCTTCGTGCCGCTCGTCCTGGCCGCTTCCTCGGCCTCGTGCTCGCGCTCCTCGTCCTGTTCGAGCTTGTTCTCGAAGTAGCCGGAGAGACCGCCGACGACCAGGTAGGTGATCAGGCCCGCGATGCCGGCGATCAGGACGGTCTGTGCCTTGTCCGCGTGGACGCCGCCGTACTGGTGAGCGTTGGTGGCGAAGGTCATCGCGGAGACGAGCAGCACGACGAGCGCGATACAGACGGAGAGCATGTCGATCTTGCCGAGCCTGGCGAGCGGGCGCTCCAGCCACGCGAGCCACTTGAAGTCGCGGTCCTCGAAGATGAAGTCGAGGAAGATCATCAGGAGGAACATGCCGCCGAAGGCGGCGATCGACGGGTGGGCGTCGGTCACCAGCTGCTGGTACTTGTCCTTGTCGTCCAGCGCGAGCTGTACCGCTTCGATCGGACCGATCCCGGCACCGACGGCGACGATCACGACGGGGAAGACCAGGCGCATGCCGAAGACCGCGATCAGGACCCCGATGGTGAGGAAGATCTTCTGCCAGAAGGAACTCATCTTCTTCAGGATCCCGGCGTTGACCACGGCGTTGTCGAAGGACACCGAGATTTCGAGGATGGACAGGATCGCCACGATCCCGAAGCCCGCCCATCCCCCGTATAACACCGCCGCGATCAGGCCGAGCGCGGTGACCGCGAACGACCAGCCGAACGTTTTCAGAAGCACTGGCTACCCCATCATCGTGTACGGGGCTCCCCCGCGCCGTACATGGCTTCACGGAAACTGACCCTGAAGTCTTGAGCGATGCCTCTCAGCCCTGACGCATCCCCCGGGCCGGCGGTTCACAACTCCCGCTCGTCGCCGTGCCGGTAGACCTCGTCCGAAGAACATCGCCGGCTCCCTGGATACTTCTTCGCCGAGCGCCTGGGGGCGAACCTGCGGCGGGCCTCCTGCAGTTGAGGAACGTGGGGTGCTCGGGCGGCTCAACGATGGTGCTGCAACGTTCGGTTGTCGCCGCCGTTGCTTCCGGCTCGGATCGGCGAGGCGGCTCCGGTGTCCTTCCGGTGCGGAGCTGCGGTACGTGTCCGGTCCGCCATCGGCGGGCGCCACCGCGCGGGGTGGCCGCCGGCCCCTGGGCGCTTCTTGCGGATCACCGGGCGGGCGGACTGACCGACGTTTCAGGGCTATCGTCGCTCGAACAAGATTCACACACTCGGGGGGATTGTGCTGGGCCGACGAATCCTCAGATGCCCAGCCGTACTGCTGCTGGCGGCATTGCCCGGATGTACGTCCGGGGCGGAGCAGCCGCCGAAGCCTGCCACGTCGGCAGCCGCGAAGCCTGCGGCCACGAAACAGCCGGCGGCCTCACAACGGCCGTACGACAGGATGCCGGCGCGGCCGCTGGGCAAGGCCGCGGCCACCGGCCGCGACTCGGCCTTCCTGCACGCAGCCTTCGCTTTCCAGATGCCGGCCGGGCACGACGTTCCGCCGGCCGACCAAGTGGTAGTGATCCACCGCCTGGACGATGAGTCCGGGGAGCTGGCCTGGATGCCCGACGGGCGCACCTACTGCTACGGCTTGGTCCGGGAAGGCTACAGCTCGTTCAACTGCGGCCGGCTTCCCGAGGAGGCTCCGGCGCCCGGGCTGCTCTTCACGATCCCCTCCGACCACGACCGGGTATCGAGCGAGGACAACCTCGACCAGCTCCGCATCGTGAGCTTCGTGATCGCCGAGGGCGGCTCCAGGAGCTTCGACCACGTCAAGCGCGGCCAGGGCGCAGGACCGGTACATCAGGCGGTCGCGAGGTTCCCTTCCGGGCGGATGGTCACCTTCCTGACGTTCGACCGCCCCGAGCAGGGGGTTCTCGACCCCGAGGCGGAGATCTGCAGCAGCGACCGTGCCGTCTGCTTCCCCTCCGAGCCCGTCCCGTACTAGGTCCTGTCTCTCTTTGGTCTTTCGGGGCGCGGACGATGACGGCAGCCGGGATCGGCGGAGCGCTTGGGGCCATCCGCAACAGCGTGGCGGAATCGAGCATGGCCTTGACGCGGACGACGCAGCCGACGTCTCTACGACGCTGGAACGGTATGCGCGCCAGTACCGCGCCGAGACCGCGCCGCACCGTCCCCACCCGGACCGATGCCTGTGTCACGTCTGCCTCACCGGCGAGTCCGGGTAGACACGGCAGGCCGTGCGGCATTCCGGCGGTTGGCATGACGAGCATCCTGGCGAGTCGGCGAGGAGTTCGCCGGATGTCACCGAGCCCCGGGCGGTCTGGATGTCCTGCCCGGTGCCCGGGCTTCGTGTCAGCTGTGCGGTACGACGGCCACAGGGCAGGAGGCGTGGTGGATGAGGGCGTGAGTGACCGAACCGATGTGGGAGCCCTTGGCTGCCCTGCGGCGGCCGACGACCACGAGACCCGCATCGTGTGCGGCTTCGACGAGATGCTCGGCCGCCCGCCCTGGAGCGGAGATCTCGGACACTTCCACCGCCGGGAACCTGTCGCGGAACGGGCGCACCGCGTGTGAGAGCGCCGAGGCCATGTCGGCGTTCTCGGCTGCCTTGTGGCGTGGAGTGAAGGAGGCGTGCCAGGTGTGCACGATCTCCAACGGCACGTCCTTCCGCCCGGCGAAGTCGAAGGCGAACTCCAGGAGTTCGTCATTCACTTCGGTCACGTCGAGACCGAGGACCACCTTCCTCCGGCCGCTGGGACGGATGGCTGCGGACCCGTTCTCCCCATCTCCGGGGCGCACGAGAACCACTGGACGCTGCGCGTCCGCGACGACTTCCTGGCCCACGGAACCCACGATGAAACCGCGCACGCTGCCGAGCCCGTGAGAGCCCACGACAAGGAACTCCGCCTCTGCCGCGGCAGCCAGCAGCACACTGCTGGGGGCATCCTCGATCTCATCGGCGGTCATCGCAAGGTCCGGCCGCCGGTCCCGGACACGCTCCTCGGTCACAGCGAGTACGCCTTCCGCCTCGCCGGCGCGATCCTCGTGCGACACCTTCATGGACGCCAACTGGTGCGACGCCCACCGCGTGGCGTACACCAGCCGCAGGCTCGTGCCCCGCAGCGCCGCCTCGTCAGCGGCCCAGTCCAACGCCGCCAGACTTCCCTCGGAGCCGTCCACTCCCACGGTGACAGGTCGTGACATGCCGCTCTCCTCGCTTCGGGCTGTCGCCAACGGTCCATCTCACAGGCAGCCCATGAGCAGCCACGCCCTGGACACCCGGTCTCGAAGCTACCGAGTCGCAGAAATGCTGCGGTGCACCGTGTTCGGTGGCGCTACCGAAGTGCCCCATCTGGCCCATGGCAAGAACGGTGACGACGCGGGCGCCAGCCCGTCGGCCGTTGCCCGTTCGGGGTTGAGCCGATGGAGCGCTCCGGGAGACCGTGCGCAGGCAGGCGGTGCGCCGGCCGGTCTGGCCGGTCACGCCGGTCCGGCCGGGGGCTGGTTCCGCAGGTCCTGGGCCGCCTCGGCGGCTGGGTGGCGGATCGTTTCGGTGGTTTCCGGCAGTGCCCTCATGATCCCTCACACCGTGGGTGGCTGATCGAGGTTTACGCGAGCTGCTCCCCCGCTCATTCGGCTCGGACTACGGTCGGCGCCGGATGTGATCACCACATGTTCTGGGGGTTGTTTTCATGGGTGCTTCCGACCTGCGCAAGGTCGTCGATGCGCTGCCCGAGTTAGCCACGCGGCACGGTCTGCAGCTGATCTCGGCATCAGTGGGCGGCAAGACAGGTCTGCGGGCAGCTCTTGGCGAGGGCGACTACGACGCCGACGGTGTCGCGCAGTTGGCCGCGGCCTGCAAGGCCCGCATTCTGTACTGGGATCTCGACCATCTCGATGCGGACGAGTTCATCCTCCCGGCCACGGGCGGCGAGGAGGAGAACGGGGGCGATCCGGCCCCTGTGGCCCGCAGCGAGGTTCCCCTCGCGTTGCGGCAGCGGGCGGACACGCTGCTCGCGGCCGCACGACGCCATGACGGCGACGTGGAAGCGGTACGGATCGCGTTCGTCGTAGAGGGTGTGGTGCACCAGTGGGAGGTGTCCGCATCCTGGGCTTTCGACCTGCGTGGGCGATGGGAAGTGCTGGGCGACGACATCGACCAGGCATGCCCGGAACCGGAGTTCCAGCTGGACGAGCCGGATCCGCGCGAGGTGGAACGGATTGCCGGTCTGCTGCGGACGATGCCCGCCGTCATCTCGGCCACGAGCTTCGGTCAACGCAGCGAGGCCGCCGCCGAGGCGTTCCCGGCCCCCGGTGGGGACGGTGGGCGCTTCACCGGCTTCTGCTCCGGCAAGCGCTCGGCCGCGCTCAGCAGGGCATTCAGCAGGACGCCGTCGCGGCCTACCGGGCGGTCGAGGACGCTCTGGATGAGACCGCGGCCCGGCTGCTGGAGCACAACGTCCTCGACGACGTGCACGACGCGCCGGCACGGCGCATCGTCACCACGGACTTCCTGGTCGAGCTCACCGGCGGCCATCGGCCCAAGCCCCGGACCGTGACATTGCTGTTGGGCCGGCCGGCGGTCAAGGACTTCCTCGCCGCGCAGAAGGCCGCTGCCAGGCAGCAGGCTCTGGGGGTCCTGACGCTGTAGCGGCACGGTGGCATCCCGGCCGGTCATGATGGCACCCCGGCCGCGCGGGGCGGGTACAGCGGCGTGTCGGGGCGGGGGTACAGGGGCGTGTCGGGGCGGGGGTACAGGGGCCTGTCGCTGGAGCGCCGCCGGCCGGGCGAGTACAGCGGCCTGTCGCTGGAGCGCCGCCGGCCGGGCGGGCGCGTGGGTGCGGGTGTGGCAGGGGGTGCGTCGGCTCTTTCGCCCGATCCTCTCCGTGTGTCCGGCGGCCGTGGATGGGTTGACGGGCTTCGGCCGTTCCTGCGTCCGGGCGCGGGGGTGTCGGCCGGGGCGGTCGGGGTGGGCGTAAGCCTGTGGGTGCCGGCTGCCGTGAGGTCTCTGGCCATGGCTCAGGCGCGAAGGGGGGTGCCGCCCCCCGGAGGGGTGCCGGGCCGGCGGGACGTCAGGGGCCCGTCGGCGACTCCGCCGGGACGCCTTGGGGGCGTCGGCGGGTGCTGGGCTCCCCGTTGGTACGCCGGCGTGGGGGGTGAGTCCTGGGGTGGCGGGCGCAGGGGTCGGAGGGGGTCAGAAGGAGACGTCGAAGTAGTCGATGTCGTTGAGGTCCACTTCGAGGCCGGCGGCGCGGCGTCCGCCGTCTTTGAAGTACACCTCTTGCAGCCCTTGTGCCACGATGCCGCGCAGGTGCTGATCGTCCGCGCCCTGGTCGCGGGCGTCGAACAGGCGGCGCGCGTAGTCCGCGGGGAGGTGCACGGTCAGGCGCCGGAACCTGCCGTCGTCCGTCGCGCCCGCCGGTGCGCGATAGCCGAAACGGGCCCGGGTCTCCACGGTGATTCCGCCGCTGCTCGCGGCCGTGTGCCGGCGGCGTCTGCGGATGAGGGGCTGCCACCGCGAGCGGACGGCGGCGTCGATCCGGTTCTGGATGTGCCGGGGCGGGTGTTTGCGGGCACCGCGCCGGTAGCGGTTGACGGAGTCGGCGGTGATGCCGAGTTCCGCCGCCACCGCCTTGGCCGTCTTCAGCTGTTTCATCAGGTAACCGATCTGCCCTTTGAGGGTCTTGGGCGGTTCCTTGGTGAACGCTTCCTGATCGGCGCGGTCGAGAGCGTCGTCGATGTCTCCCATCGCTCTACTCTCCTTCGTCCAGGACGGCGTCGCCGCCCTTGATGTGGCGGGCGGGGTTGAGGCCCTGCTCCATGAGGTCGACCGCCCACAGCATCGGCTGGACCCCCTCCAGCTTGGCCAGGCCGGGGGTGGGCCCGAGGCGGAAGCCGCCGGGTTGCGGCTTGCCCGATGCCGCGTGGGGAAGGAAGTCCAGCGGGCTCGCTCCCGGGCTGGGGTAGACGACGCAGTCCGAGAGCACGGCGAGCGGGTACAGGCCGGTCATCTTGGCCATGTTGTTGAGCTTGCGGTGCATGTTGACGCGGGCCTTGGAGATGACGGCGGCGCGGATGTCGGGGCGCCAGGTCGGCCGCTGAAGGGCCGGCCAGGGTTCGCCGTCCTTGTAGTGGCGTCCTTGCGGGCGCTCGCGGAGTTTGCCGACGCCGCCCTTGACGGTGGCCTTGACCGCGGACAGGACGGCGGCCAGCGCGGGGTCCACCTGCTTGTGCCGTGCCATCGCGGCGAGGAACTCCGGCTCCGACAGGTCCTTGGTGACGCCGAGGTCGGCGAGGGTGTCGACGTAGGCGGTCTTGAGGCGGTCGTGCCACGGGTCCAGGTAGGCGCCGGTCTCCCGGCGCAGATAGGCCTCGATCGGGTGGACGTCGTGCCCGAGTTCCTGGGCGTAGGCGACGGTGTGTGTCTGGTACCAGGCCGGGCCGGCCGGCCGGGTGCCGTCGGGGGTGAACGGCGAGGGCAGGCGCGGGTCGAGGTCGATGCGGGACAGGTCGACCAGCCAGGAGCCGGGGATCTTCGGGTTGAACTTCGGTGCGTGGAAGTGGTCGGGGGCGGACAGCCCCACGGTGAGACGGGCCGCGGCGGCGAGGAACGCGGTGTTCAGGTCGAGGCCGACCGCGAAGGGCAGCAGGCACTCCTGATCGCTGAGCGTCTCAACGGGCCGCACCCACTGGTAGGCCTCCTCGTTCAGGAACCCGCCCCGCCAGCCGGAGTTCACCACGACCGGATGCTCGGGGGTGGCTTCCGGCGGGGCCGGGTCCAGCGGCTCGGTGCCCAGTGAGCCGGGGTTGTGGCCGGAGATCCAGTTCCCCGTCGTTTCGTCGCGCACGGCCCGCGTGGGCGGGCGCAGCGCGGTCATCAGCTCCAGTCCGCAGACGGCGGTGGAGCCGCGCGGGGTGGTGACCCGTCGGGCGTAGACGCCGAGGACGCGGGCGATGTCGGGCGGTGTCATGTCGGCCACGCCGGGCCAGGTCCGCTCGTCCAGGGCGTCCCAGGACAGGATCGCGAGCTGGACGCAACTGCGGTCGCGGCCTTGGGCTTTGCGGTAGATCCGTGTCCACGGGCCGAACCCGCGTTGGGTGAGCTGCCACTTCGCGTGGGTGACCTGGGTGACGACCGGGTGGTCGTCGGGCAGGCGCAGCGAGCGGCGCTGCTGATGTCCCTCCAGGCGCTCGGGGAGGCCGAGTTTCACCGCGGCCGCGGCGGTGAGCACGATGAGGGGGTCGGAGTCCTTGCCGTGGCGGTTGAGCTTCGCGGCGCCGAGCCGGGACTCGGTGAGCGTCCACTCCACCAGTTCTGTGACCGTGGTCGCCGGGCAGTCCAGCACGATGCCGTCGACGCCGTACGCGGTCCCGTCCGCGTCCAGCACGGCGAGCGGGCCGTGCTGGTAGGGCGGCGGGGCGATCGTGGGGACGGCGCGCTTGCGGGCGGGCTGCCGGGAGGCCGCTGCTTCCGGCCCGGTCTCCGAGCGGCGGCCGGGCGTGAAGGCGGGTGCGGGAGCGGGTTGTTCGTCGTCCGGTGTGGTGTGGGTGTGTTCTGTGGTGTGGGTGTGTTCTGTGGCGCGCGGCGGGTGGATGGCCGCGGCGGCGGGCCGGGCCGGGGCCTCGGGCCGGTCGGTGGCATCGGGCCGGGGCACGGTCGCCGTTGGGGTGGGAGGGGTGCCATGCGTGGGGTGTTTCGCTGCCCAGCCGCTCAACAGCCGCTGGTACGCCGACAGGCGCGGTTCCTTGGGTTCAGAGCGGCCGTTCTCCCAGTTCTTGACGCTCTGCGTCGACGTCTTCAGCGCGGCCGCGAGACGTGCCTGGGTGATGCCGGCGGCTTCACGGAGCCGGGCGCGTTCTGCGGGAAGCGGGAGCTGCGGCCCTTCCTCCAGCAGCGCGTCCACCGACGCGAACAGTTCTTCCTCACTCGTCCCCATACTCCGGACACTAACACCCCATTTAGCCTTTCGTTTACCCCTTCCTTTAACCCGATCGGGGCATCTCGTGCGAGGGTTGCCTGCAGGAAGGGGTGACCGTGAGGACGCTGGTGGAGGAGGCCGTCGCGCAGACACTGCATCGTGCGGGCGGCGAGACGGTCCGTCTGTACGTGGCGGCTTGCGCCGAGCGGATGGTGCCGCTGGTCCTGGGGTTGCGAGCCGACGGAGCGGGCCGGGACACAGACCGGGACTTCTACGTGGAGTGCGTACGCGACCTCTGGTGCGCCGACCGCCCGCTTGCCGACGCCTGCGAACGCGTCCGCGTGCTGGAGCAGTTCCCCGAGCTCCAGCCGCGAGACGAGGGGATCTCCGGTGCCGCCGACACGTACGCCTTCTTCTCCGCTCTCGTCCTTCGCCATGCCCTGGTGGCCAACCACTCGGGCAACGTGCGGGCCGCGATGTCCTGTGGCCATGCGGCGCTCACCGCGATGGGGATGCTGGATCAGAACACGGGAGGCGCTGTCTTCGGTGACGAGGAGAAGCGGCTTCAGCTGCTGTCGGTGTCCGGTGAAGTTGCGGGCCTGTGGGAGCGAAGCGTCGCGGCGGGGCGGGAGCGGCTGCGCGCCGTGCTGAGCCGTACCGCACTCGACTCGGGCCGAAGGCACGGCCTGTCGAACCCGGGCGGGACACCCCACAGTGGTACGCGCGGTGACCGCCGGCACTGATTCCGGCGGCCGCCGTCACGCGGGACAGACGGGTGCAGTGCCCGCGCTCATCTCGTCTCCGCGCATTCGTCGACGAAGGCGCAGCTGCGGCGGATCGCGCTCAGGTAGGTGGCGGGGTCCTCGCTGCCCCGCATGTGGGATGCGTCGTTGAGCCACTGATGCCACAGGCCGTCTGCGCCCAGGAACCGTGAGGCCTGGGTGCTTGCGAGGTTCAGGTCGACGAACGTGAGGGCGCCCATGGCCACGAGCTGGTCGTACGCGAGGTCGGGGCGGCGGAGATAGCGGTCGAGGTAAGCGGCCAGCAGATCAGCGTCGCGAGGCGTGCCGAAGCCGGCCAGGGCCACGCAGTACGCCGGCCCCGCGCAGCAGACCTCGCTGGCCAGCAGAAGCTCCCCGAGGCGCTCACGGAACTCGGTCCGACGGGAGACGGCGATGAGCCATGCGGCAGTCCTCCGCTCACGCCACCCGCCCTCGAGGAGGGTGGCGATCTCGTGCGGGGCGATGAGTGCCGCGTCTTCGCCAAGAGCCCGCACGAATCGGTCGTACTCGGAGCCCTGCAGACGCAGCATGCTGCCGCCGAGCTTCAGATAGCGGCGCTCGGGCGTGACATAGCGGCGGACCAGGGCCCGCAGTTCGGCATCTTCATGGGCGTGGCGGATCACAGGATGATCCTCGCTTGCTGATGCGCAATGCCGCCAGCCCTTTCTTGACGCCACGCCACTCGCGCGGCGAGCATCGAGCCGTGCGCGTCGTGCGGCGGTTGTGCCTCATGAGGCGATGGGGATGATGCCGAGGGGCTCGGTGGTGGGCTGGGCGGAGCCGCCCGCGGGTTCGACGGTGATGCCGACGGCGACCGCGTTGCCCACGGGGCCCTCGAGGACACGCGCCGCTCGGTCGCCGACGTTGTCCAAAAGGCCCGCGGGGCGCAGGTCGCCCGCCTCGGCGGCGTACCAGAGTTCGTACACCTTGTCGCTCGGCAGGGCCGCCAGACCGCGGGCGGTGAACGCCGCCTGGGCCTGGTCGCGGGAGACGACGACCGCCACATCGGCTCCGTCGGTCAACCGGCCGGAATGCACGGTGGCGTCGGGGGCGGTGAGGACGTCGGTGAAAGCGCGGTCCGCCGTGCGGGCCTCCTGCAGAACCTTGGCTGCCCGGGCGCGCGCCTCGTCGGCCTCCGAGTGCTGCCATACGGCCACTCCGCCGAGCGCGACCGCCGCCGCGACACTCGCCGCGAGCGCGAAACGCACCGCGCGCCGGGCACGGGGCACTGCCGTACCGGGCGCTGCCGTGCGGGGTGCTGTCGTGCGGTGGTGCGCGTCCTGACGGGTGGAGGCGATCCGCTCCATGACACGCGCCCGCAGCTCCTCGGGTACCGGCGCGGTCTCGGCGGAGGCGAGGCGGGCGGCCGTCCTCTCGAACTCGGCGACGTCCCGGCGGCAGTCCGGGCAGTCGGCCAGATGGTTCTCGAAGGCGGCTTCCTCCGCGGGCGGGAGAGCGTGCAGTACGTACGCCGCGGCATCGAGGTGCGGATCGTGCGGACCCTCCGGCGCGGTCATGAGCCGGCCTCCAGGCAGGCGCGCAGCTGCTGGAGACCGTTGCGCATGCGGGACTTGACCGTGCCTTCGGGGGTGGACAGGGAACGCGCCACCTCCAGGTAGGTCATGCCCTGGAAGTAGGCGAGTACCAGCGGCACCCGTTGAAGGCGTGCCAGGGCCTGCAGACAGCGCTGGACCCGCCGCCGCTCGTCGTGGCGTTCGACGGTCTCGGCGACCTGGTCGAAGTCCCGGTCGGCCGACAGCATCCCGGCACGCTTCTCGCGATCCGTGCTCGCCCGGACGGTACGCACCCGGTCCACGGCCCGCCGGTGAGCCAGCGTGAGCACCCAGGTCTTGGCCGTTCCGCGGTCGGGACGGAACCGGTCCGCCGTGCGCCAGACCTCGATCATGACGTCCTGCGTCACCTCCTCGGCCTGCGCCGCGTCCCGCAGGATCCGGCAGGCCAGCCCCATCACCGGCCTGGCCAGCGCGTCGTACACGCCGGCGAACGCGTCCCGGTCGCCGGCGGCCGCCTTGAGCAGGAGAGCGTCGACTTCGGTGTCCGGTTCGGATGCGTGCGGCAAGGGTGGCTCCCCGTCGTGCCTCGTGCGGTCGATCGCCGAGTCGCAGCGTCCGGACCGCTCAGCCGGGAGCGGCCCACCTCGTCCGAGTCTGCCGCCGGTGGCGGACTCACGCCGTGCGGCCGCGTCGACCGGGTGAGTCCGGCGCGGTTCGGCCCCGGCCGTCACGGCGGCGGTCCTTGCCGCTCGCGCTCCGGCGAGTGCAGGTGCAGTGCGGCGTGGACGGTCTTGCCGCCGAGGCGGGGAACCACCGTGATCGCGCCTCCCAGCCGGCGCACGATCTCCAGGCCGAGGCCGCCTTGCCGGTCGCCGCCCGCAGGCCCCTGCAGATCGGGGATGTCCTCGCTGTGGTCGGTGACGGCGATGTCCACGGTGCCGCCGTGCGCGGTCAGGGTCAGCTCGCAGGGGCCGTGCGTGTGACGGACGGCATTGGTGACGAGCTCGGACACGATCAGGACCGCGTCGGCCGTATGGGCGTATCCGGCCGTCCGCAGCCATCGGGCCGCGATGCGACGGGCGACGGCCGGGCTGTGCAGGCTGCAGGGCAGGGCCACGACATGGCGGGGCACGGGGGCCGCGAGGGGCGCGAGAGGTGTGAGGGGCAGTGCGGTGGTGGTCATGACCGCTCCCTGAAGACGAAAGATCCTGTGTGAGGGATTCGTAGCCGTGGCCGGTGCGGATGAGTGGTCCGGGACGGGAGGCGGCCGGCCCATGGCGCGGCCGGTTCGGCCTGTCGGCTTGCCCGCATTGACTCGCCCCCGTCGGCTCGCCCTGTCAGCTCGCCCTGTCAGCTCGCCCCGGCGGATCGCCCCGGCGGATCGCCCCGTCGGATCGCAGCCCTCGGTGCTGTGCTCCTGGTGCCGTGTTCCCGGTGCCGTGTTCCCGCGGTCGGCCGTCAGGCCCGTGCCCGCACAGGCGGTCGCCCTCCGGGTCACCGGCCCGCTCCCCCGTGCAGGACATCTCCGGGAGATTTCCTGCTGATTGTTCATCCAGCGGTATCGCGGCTCCGAATCCCTGATGACCGCGCACGGCGAGCAGGCCGTGAATCCGCCCGGCCGGCTGGTTCGCCGGCCGTCCGGGCCGCCGCACGGCACCACTCGACGTGCTCACCGATGTCGACCGATTCGAGGGAGGTGCGTCCGATGACCGCGTCCATGCGCGCCCGTCGTCTGGTGGCAAGCGCCGCCGCGGCGGGACTGCTGGCCGGCGGAGCCGCGTTCGGCATGTCCGGCACGGCCACCGCGGCACCCGCGCCCACATCCGTCTCGACCGTCGTGGCTGGCGACCATCACGACCGTCATGACCGGTGCGAGTGGAAGAAGGGGCACTGGGAGAAGAAGTGGGTGAAGGGCCACTGGGAGAAGAAGTGGACCCACCACAAGACGTGGCACAAGGGCCATCACGACAAGCACGGCAACTGGCACAAGGGGTACTGGAGCCACGACCGTCAGCTCACATGGGTCTACGTCCCCGCCCACTGGGATCACCACTGGGTGAAGGGCCACTGGGTCTGCCATCACCGCTGAGCGGCCGGCCCCGAACTCCCTGACGGCTGAGGACCAGGCCACCAGCCTGGCCCTCAGCTCCGCCTGCGCTCAGCTCCCGCCCACAGCCGGCTCCCGCCCCCGGTCAGCTCCGCTCGAGGGCGGGAGTCCCCGCGCACCTGTCAGGTGGGCAGGGTCATCAGGAGCAGGGGGGGTGTCGTGGGCCGGGCGGATCCTCCGGAGGGTTCGAGGGTGAGGCCGACCGCGGCGGCGTGGGCGGTGTCGCCGTCGATGAGGACGGTGCCGTCCTGATGGATGAACCCGGCCGGAAGCATGGTGCCCTGGTGATCCAGCCACAGCTGGTAGGTCTTCCCGGCCGCCGGTGCGGGCAGTCCGTTGGCGGTGAAGACCGCCTTGTTCTGCCGATCGGACGCGACGACGGTGGTGAAGGCTCCGTTGCCGGCCCGGCCATGGACCGTGCGGGCGTCCGGCGCCGCCAGAACGCTGCTGACGTCGTCGAGGCGCTGCTCGGCCTGCCGGGCCCGCTCCTGAAGCTTCTCGCGCTCCTGGTGCCCCAACGCGGCCAGGCCGGCGAACGCGGCGGCCACGGCGAGGCAGGCAGCCAGCGCCAGCGGCGCGGCCCTGCGGCGCAGGGCGCCGCCGCGGACGGCGGTCGGCGCCGTCACGGGGATCCGCGGGGGCAGCTGGCGAACGCCGTCGATCGCGGACAGCGTCCGCTGCTTCATCGCCGTCGGCGGCGCCTGGGCCGTCGCCGCCGCCAGGCGGGCGGCCGTGGCCGCGAACTCGGCCGTCTCCTGACGGCACGCCTCGCACCGCGGGAGGTGGGCGGCGAACATCGCTCCCTCATCGGGGTCCAGAGCGCTCAAGGCGTAGGCGGCGGCGAGGCCGTGGACGTCTTCGCAGTGATGCTTCATGTGGTCACCCCCATGCAGTCGCGGAGCCGGATCAGCCCGTCGCGCATACGTGTCTTGATCGTGGGAAGCGGTGTGCGCAGGGCCTCGGCGACCTCACGGTAGGTCAGGCCCCGGTAGTAGGCCAAAGTCACCGCCTGGCGCTGGAGTTCGGTGAGACCTCGCATGCAGCGGCGGACCTGTTCGCTCTCCAGACGGGTCTCGACCTGCTCGGCGACCTCGTCGAAGGCGGTGTGGTGCTCGCGGGCGACCTGGGCCTGTTCCCGGTCGGCGGCCGCCTGCGCGGAGCGGACCCGGTCGACGGCACGCCGGTGGGCGATCGTCGCCGCCCACGTCGTGACACTGCCGGCCTCGGGCCGGTAGCGGGCGGCCTGCCGCCACAGGTCGATCATGACCTCCTGGGCGACCTCCTCCGACTGGGCCCGGTCGCGTACGACTTTCACCACGATCCCGAACACCGTGGACGCGAGCGCGTCGTACAGGACGGAGAACGCCTGCTTGTCGCCGCGGGCAACCCTCTGCATCACGTCGGCCAGGTCACTGCGCCCGGAGCTGCCGGTGCTGCCGCTGCTGCCGGCGGCCGTGAACGGAAGCGGCCGGTTCACCGGTCGGCCTCCGGCTGTGGAGACCGGGCGAAGCGACAGCCTGGGAAGGCCGAAGGGGGGCGGGGTGTCCCTCGCATAGTGGTCCTTGTCCGTCGAGCGGGTGCGGACCGCCCGCCTCCCAGGCGGTCCGGTCACAGGGTCGTGTGGCGTGTCTGAAGGTTCTTCGTAGCGGATGCGTGTGCGGATGGGTGGATCTTTCTGCCGTCGCGAAACCGCTCGCTGCCCTGTGGGCCTTCCGCACGGCGGAGGAGTCCGCCTTGGCAGGTGCACTGGGGGGCGGCTCGGGCCGCCTGATCCACGCCCCGGTCCACTTCCCTGGACCACGTCCCGGTCCGTCTGCGTCTGCGTCTGCGGGAACACCGTGAGCGTCGTCGGTCTGCTGAACCAGTCCGTCGGCGGCACCCAAGTCGGCTCTCCTGCGCGAGGTCTGAGCGTCTCTCAGCAGCCCATGTCACTCGTTCGGGTGCGGCACCAATCCGCCGGGCGACCGCAACCGAATCAGGGGTGTGACTCGCTACCGCAACAGCATCCTCCGGGCCGCACCGGGCGCGCTCGCCGGTCTCCTGGCCGCGTTCACGGCGCTGGCCGTGGCCGAGCTGGCCGCCGGTGCGGTGCGACCTGCAGCCGGCCCGGTGACGGTCGTCGGGGGCGCGGTCATCGACCGGACCCCGGCCCCGGTGAAGGACTTCGCGATCCGCACGTTCGGGGAGAACGACAAGTTCGTCCTCCAGCTCGGCATCTTCGTCCTCCTGGCGCTGTTCGCGGTTCTCCTGGGCACCCTGGCCCTGGGCCGCCGGCGTGCGGGGGCGGCAGGCGTTCTGTCGTTCGGAATCGTGGGCGCGGCCGCTGCCTTGAGCAGGCCCGATTCCGCGGGCTTGGGCGACGTTCTGCCCTCGCTGGCAGGCGCGGTGGCCGGTGCCGGCGTGCTGTACGTCCTGGTGGGCTACGCCACCGCCGCGGACTCGCCGTCGGCGGCGGTGGACTCCGTGGGTTCAGCGCAGTCAGAGGCGCCTGAGGGGTCTGAGGGCTCCGGGGGCGGCTGGAACCGGCGGGGGTTCCTCGGCGTGGCGGCTCTGACCGCGACGGCCGCCACCGGAGCGGGCGTGCTGGGACGTTTCCTGTCCCGGCAGCGCGGCCAGTCGGCCGTGGCCTCCCGCAACGCCCTCACCCTGCCCGCCCCGGCATCGCCTGCTCCTGCGGTTCCGGCCGGAAGCCGGCTCACGGTGGCGGGGATCAGCGCCTTCACCACCCCCAACCGCGACTTCTACCGCGTCGACACCGCCCTCGTCGTGCCCAAGGTGAACGCCGCCACCTGGACGCTGCGCATCCATGGCAAGGGCGTCGCCCGCCCCCGTACGTACACCCTCGACCAGCTCCTCGCCCGGCCGCTCGTCGAACGCGACATCACCCTCGCCTGCGTCTCCAACGAGGTCGGCGGACCCTACGTCGGCAACGCCCGCTGGCTCGGGGTCCCCCTCGCCGGTCTGCTCGCCGAATGCGGTGTGCGGCCGCCTTCGAGGGGCGGCAAGGCCGATCAGCTGGTGGCCCGTTCCGTGGACGGCATGACGCTGGGCTCACCGGTCGAGGCCGTCCTGGACGGCCGCGACGCGATGCTCGCCGTCGGGATGAACGGCGAACCGCTCCCTTTCGACCACGGCTTCCCGGTCCGCATGCTGGTCCCCGGCCTCTACGGGTACGTCTCGGCCTGCAAATGGATCGAGGACATCGAACTCACCACGTTCGACGCCTACGACCCCTACTGGGTCAAGCGCGACTGGGCGCGTCGGGCACCGGTCAAGACCCAGTCGCGCATCGACACCCCCCGGCCCTTCGCCCGGCCCGCCGCCGGAACGGTCATGGTCGCCGGGGTCGCCTGGGCACAGCACCGCGGCATAGACCGGGTCGAGGTCCGCGTCGACGACGGTCCCTGGCAGGACGCCGACCTCGCCGCGCGGCACACCGTCGACACCTGGCGCCAGTGGTCCTTCCGCTGGAAAGCCGCTCCCGGCGGACACACCGTCACCGTCCGCGCCACCGACGGAACAGGAGCCGTCCAGACCGAGCAGCGGACCCGGACCGCCCCGGACGGGGCGAGCGGCCGGCACAGCGTCTTCGTCACCGTCCTGTGAAACCACCACGCCACCGTCCTCTCAGACCGCCGCACCACTCCCCTCCCCGGGGGCACGCGTCCGGCGCAACCACCCACCACGCCTCTCGGACCCGAGAAGCAATCCCCTCTCAAGGAGAAACCAGATCATGAACACCCTGCGTATCCGCCGTACCGCCGTCGCCGTGGCCGCGGCCGCGATGCTGCCCTTCTCGCTGGCCGCCTGCTCCGACTCCGGCAGCGACACCTCGGCCGCCCCCGGCGAGGCGGCGGGCGACCCGGGCAAGTCCGGCGCGACGCCGACGAAGGACGCGGCGACGACGGACCAGCCTTTCGGTCCTGCCTGTGCCGGTGTTCCCAAGGACGGCGCGGGCTCGTTCGACGGCATGGCCAAGGACCCCGTCGCCACGGCCGCGTCGAACAACCCGGCCCTGTCCACCCTGGTCACCGCGGTCAAGCAGGCCGGCCTCGTCGACACCCTGAACAACGCCGAGAACATCACCGTGTTCGCCCCGACCAACGACGCCTTCGCGAAGATCCCGAAGGCCGAGCTCGACAAGGTCCTCGCCGACAAGGCCATGCTCACCGACATCCTCACCTACCACGTGGTCGGCCAGAAGCTGACCCCCGGGCAGCTGGAGAACGGCTCCTTCGAGACGCTGCAGAAGGGCATGCTCACGACCAGCGGCTCCGGTGAGTCGTACATGGTCGACGACACCGCCTCGGTCGTGTGCGGCAACGTCAAGACCGCGAACGCCAACGTGTACATCATCGACACGGTCCTGATGCCCAAGTAGCCGGCGCGGCGGCCTCACCCCATGGGCCGGTGGCCCGGCACCCCCACGCGAGGGGTGCCGGGCCGTCGGTCATCTCGGCGGCGGCCCGGCTCTCTCGAGCAGGCTCCCGGCGGGAGGGAGACGCGGAGCGGGAAGCCGCGTCGTCGGACGTTCCTCGGGTTCTCCGTGTTGGTCGACCGGTGGTCGGGCCCGGGAGGTCCCGCTGATCAGATGTCAGACACGCCCGAAGCCGTCCGGGGGGACGCCGATGCTCCGTCGCATGACGCGGCGCATCTCGCTGAGCTGGTCCCAGAACGCCATGATCTGCGTGTGCACTTCCAGGAACTCCTCCTCCCCGTGCTGCGGGATCCCTCCGTCAAGACGCTTGAGGACCCCATACATTCGGTTGAGCCCGCGATGCACCAGATCGACGGTGGCGAGCACGTCGTCCGGGGCCCGCAGCTGCGCCTCGGAGTACCGCGCACGGTGCTCGCGCCGCGCGTCGTCCAGACGTTCCCTCGAGTCGTCCGTGACCCGGCCGGCCCGGAGCGCGTGCCAGAAGTGGTTCAGCTCGGAGTGGTAGTCCAGGGAGGCGGTGTAGAGCGCGACGTAGCAGGCCCGAACGGCCGTTACCGTCGCGCGCGTCGCCTCGTAGCGGCGCTCTTCGGCGCGCTGCCGCTCGGAATGGTCCCGCTCCTTGGACTTGGCCTTCTCCGCGAGCCTCTGCGTCATGAGTCCCGATGCGAGCGTACCGACGATGCCCAGGAACGCGATCACCAGCGGAACCACCGTGCTGCTCATCCGGCACCTCTCTTCCCCCTCACCGAGTATGGCGGCGTCACACCCGGCACACGGTGCAGCGCAACGGGTGGGGGGACGTCTGGTCCGAGTAGGTCGTGGGTGGTTTTGCAGGGCGGCGGTACGACATCGGTCAGGGCACCGGGGTGGGTGACGAGCATGTTCGCGGACGGCCTCGGCAAGGCGGTGCGGGGGCGTTCACCCGGCCCGTCGTCGACGGGCCGGTGTTTCTCTTCGCCCGTCCCGGGGCGTGATCGGGCCGATTTGTGCCGGCCCGGCGCGCCAACCGCACAGGTCCGGCCGGAACCTGAGAATCGACGATGCTTCAGGGACCGGCCGTCGTGCGTGTCGGTGCGGGATCTTGGGCGTCGAGGTGTTTCAGTCGAGGACCGCGAGGTGGTCGGCGGCGCCTCCGTGCCACTCGATCATGAAAAGGGTGGCGTCGTCGCTGGTGCGCCCGCCCCGTTCGCGCTTCAGCGTGTGGGAGAGCTTGCGCAGATCCGCCCGCAGCCCCTCTGACGGTTCCTGTGCCAGGCGGTCGACGCAGTGGATGAGGCGTTCCTCGCCGAACGGCTCCTTGCCGGTGAGGTGTTCCTCGATGATGCCGTCGGTGTAGCTCAGTACACGGTCACCGGGCCGGAGCACGTGCTGTCTCATCCGGGGCTGTTCACCGCCGAAGCCGACGGGAAGCGTCGTCGCGCTCTCCAGCTGCCGCTCGACCCGGCCGTCGCGGATCAGCAGCGGTGCGGGATGGCCGGCGTTGACCAGCTCGAACTCCCCGGTGGCGATGTTGAGGTGCATCAGCTGGGCGGTGACGAAGTGGTCGGGTCCGAACTGCCGGGAGATGGCGTCGTCCATGTACGCGTACTTCTCTTCCAGGCTGACGTACACACGTCGGGCGTGCCGGTAGGCGCCGATGGCGACGGTCGCCATCGCGGCGGCGTCCAGGCCGTGGCCCATCGCGTCGATGACGGCGGCGTGCAGGATGCTGTCGTTGAGGGCGTAGTCGAAGCTGTCGCCGGCGACGTGGTAGGCGGGTTCCAGGATGCCGGCCACCGCGACCTGCGGTACGGACATCGACAGCGGCGGCAGCAGGTTCCACTGGATCTCCGCGGACACGCTCATCGGCTCCCGGCGCCGGGCCTGGAAGAACTGGTCGGTGTAGGCGTTCTTGGTGACCAGCATGTCGGCGACCAGGCCGGCGAGCCGGCGCAGCAGGCGCCGGTCGTCGTCGCCGACGGTGTCCAGGGTCAGGGCCATCACACCGACCTGGTCGCTGCCGTCCACCAGCGGCAGGTACATCCGTACGCCGCCCTGGGTCTGCGGTACCTCGACGACGTGCCCGCGCAGGAAGGCGTGGCCGGCCGGGGAGTCGGCCACCGGCTGGGGCTGGCCGACGTGCAGCTTCCTGCCCGGCAGAGGCACCAGTACCTCCTGCGCGTAGTCCTGGAGCAGGATGGAGACCTCACGGCCGCCGATCCTGGCCACTTCCTCCGCGATCAGGGGGGCGATCAGCTGCGGCGGCATCAGCGGGGCCCGATCCAGGAGCAGGCCGAGCAGCCGCTCGCCGAAACCCTCCGACCGGTCCACGCTCTCATCGCCCATGACCCGGTTCCCCCTCTTCCTGACCGCGCCCATGCCGGTCACCGCCTCCGCACAATGACTGGGGAAGCCGCCGGAGCCGCTCATTGCGCCATGCGCGGCATGTCGGCCCAGGCCGGCCGCGGGTGGCTGTCTGTTCACGAGAACCGTGTTGCGGGCCGTCGTGCGGGAAGTGGGGCGAGGGCGCGCCTCGTTGCGGGGTGCGGTCCGCTGCCGCGGCGCCGGCGGGCCTCTCCGCATAGCCGCAGCCTCAGGTCGGTGGCGTGTGTCGGGGCAGGGCGTCGCGCCGGCGGCGTCCATGATCCGGCTGGATACGCTGGTCGGTCACGACCGGCTGAAAGGGTGCCGCGATGAGCCAGTACTTCGACATAGGCGACGAGACGCTGTGGAATCCGTCCAATGGAGCTTCTCGCCTGTTCCAGCGCCAGGTAGCGGTCTTCGAAGCGGAGCTGGAACTCCCATCCGGCATCGGGCCGATGGAGAACGACGAGTGCCAGATCAGCCCCGACACCTTTGAGACCTTCGTCAACGCCCTCCTGGCGAAGCACCGAACAACGAGCCACTCCATCTGGCTCGCGCTCTGCGACGGCTTCACCGCCACAGTGCTCGTCCTTGCAGAACGCGCCGGGATCACGGTGGACTGGGCACGGTACGCAGCCGCCCCGAATGCCCCGCTCGAAGACGTGCAGGTTTCCACCGTCACGGGGATGTCCGCCCCCGCGGACGGCGGAGCCTGGGCTGCCGGCCTGCGTGAGAGGGCACGAGAGCTGGGACGGCGCATGCCCCGCTGACCGGAGCGACCACGTGCGGCGAGCCGAGCATGTTCTCTGACCGCTGCGACCCCGCCCCTTGACCGCGGTGCGCTCTGGCTGCGCATCAGCCGCGTCGCCGGCGCAGGAGCACTCCTGCTCCGCCTGGTCCGCACACCGGACCGGCCGGCGCCACCGGACACCCCCTAGAAGGAGCCTTCCCGGCGGCGCCGGCGATGGTGTCGATGCCGGCGATGGTGTCGAGCCGGGTGAGGGTGCCGGCGCGGATCGCCGCGCCCCTGCGGCCCGGCCGGGGCGGGCGGCGCGCCGGACGATGCGTCCGGCGCGCGGCGGCTGTGGGCCGGGCGGCGGTTCAGACCGGGAAGGCGGCCTGGCGGTTGGTCGACGGGGGCGGCGGGGCGGGGCGTGTGAGTCCGGCCTTCTGGGCTGCGACCAGCAGGAGGTAGTGCGGGTTGAGCGTCAGGTAGCGGCGCCACAGCCGGCCGGGTTCCGAAGCCAGCCGCGACAGCCACTCCAGTCCGTATCGCCGTATCCACTTCGGTGGTCTGCGCAGGATGCCTGCGTGGAAGTCGAACGCGGCACCGATCGCGAGCAGGGGCATCGGCAGCAGCGGGCGCATGGCGTGTACGAAGATCTCCTGGCGCGGGCAGCCGAGTCCGACCAGGACGATCCGGGCCCCTGAGGCGGTGATCCGGTCGGCGATCTCCCGGTCCTCGCCGAGGCGGGCGGTGCGGAACTTGGACGCCTCGCGGCCGGCGATCTTCAGTGCCGGCAGCGTGTTCTGCAGGTTCAGCGCCAGGCGGTCCAGTGTCTGCTCGGTGGAGCCGTACAGATACACCGGCAGTCCCTCGTCGGCTGCCGCTCGCAGCACGCGGAGTGTCAGGGTCGGGCCGGACACCCGCTCGGTCAGGCCCGCGCGGTGCAGCGCGTTCAGCGCCCAGCGCACGGGCTGGCCGTCCGGGGTCACCAGGTCGAAGGAGTTGAGGCGGGCGCCGTGTTCATGGTCGAGCACGCCCGTCATCACGCCGTGGACGGCCAGCGCGGTCAGTGCGAAGGGGCGGCCGTGGCGGGCCGCGTCGACGACGGCGTCCACCGCTTGTTGGTAGGTGGTCTGGTCGACGAGGACGCCGAGAACGTTCCGCTTCACCGGGCGGGTGCCCATCTGTCCGCGTTGGCCTCGTGGATCTCCTGCATGATCATGGGTACGTCGTGTGTCAGCTGCCAGCCCGGGTAGTGCTGTTCGAATCGGGCGTTGGAGCTGATCCACCAGATGTGGTCGCCGGTCCGGGGGGTGTCCACGTGCTCGACGAGCATCTCGTTCCCCGAGATCTTCTCGGCCAGCGCGATCGCTTCGAGGTTGGAGGTGTTGGAGTGCCGGCCGCCGCCCAGGTTGTAGACCTCGCCGCTGCGCGGGGCGCGGAAGAACGCCTCGAAGGCGGTGACCACGTCGTGGCTGTGGATGGCGTCCCGCACTTGTTTGCCCTGGTAGCCGATGAGGTTGTAGGTGCGCCTCTCCATGGCGCAGCGCATCACGTAGGCGAGGAATCCGTGGAGTTCGGTGGCGGAGTGTCCGGGGCCGGTGAGGGTGCCGCCGCGGAAGCATGCCGTGCGCAGGCCGAAGTAGCGGCCGTACTCCTGGACGAGGATGTCCGCTGCGGTCTTCGAGGCGCCGAAGACCGAGTGCAGGCAGGTGTCGATGGACATGTTCTCGTCGATGCCGGCCGCGTAGGGGTGGTCCGGGGCGATCTCGAAGCGGGTCTCCTGTTCCACGAAGGGCAGGGAGTTGGGGCGGTCTCCGTACACCTTGTTGGTGGAGCAGTGGATCAGGGGGGCGTCGGGGCAGTGTTCGCGTACGTTCTGCAGGATGTTGAGGGTGCCTGCGGCGTTGATGTCGAAGTCGAGGAACGGATCGCGTGCCGCCCAGTCGTGGGAGGGTTGCGCGGCGGTGTGGATGACGACGGCGATGTCCTTGCCGTAGCGGCCGAAGAGCGAGGCCAGTGCGTCCCGGTCGCGGATGTCCACGTCGTGGTGGGTGTAGGCCGGGCCGAGGTCCGCGGACAGGCGTCGGACGTTCCACGCGGTGGACGCCTCCGGTCCGAAGAACCGTGCCCGCATGTCGTTGTCGATGCCGATGACGTCAAGTCCCAGGCGGCTGAAGTGCCGTACCGCTTCTGATCCGATGAGACCGGCTGAGCCGGTCACCACAGCGATGCTCATACCATCACTTTCCGAGAGGAGCCGACGAGGGTTTTCTGTTCCGGTTTCCGGCGCTTCAGGCTGCGTCGCGACCGGTTCTGGGCGAGGAGGATTCCGGCCGCCCAGAAGAAGGGGGCGGCGCCGAAGGGTGACTCCAGGATCACGCCCAGCAGGGCGACGATGAGCAGTGAGATCACGAGCAGGAGGCACACCGCCGTCAGCTCGTCGGGCGGTCCGTGGCGGACGGTTCGGATGGTGATGGCCATCAGACTGGTCAGGATCGACAGGACGAGGACGAGGCCGACGACGCCGAGCCGGGCGAAGACGGTGAGCAGGTAGTTGTGCGGGGAGCGCACGCCCATGCCCCGGCCGATGTGGAGGTCGCCGTCGGACTCCTGGAGGAAGTCCGGGCCGAAGCCCACGCCGACGGCTGTGCGGGAGGGTTCGTCGAGGGTGTAGGTCACGACCCGTTCCCATGCGAACAGCCGTGCGCGTGTGGTGCCGTGGGCGTTCTGGACGACTTCGGGAGCGGCGGTCGTGTCCGTGCCCAGGGCGAGGAGGCGCTGGCCGGCCGGGGACATCGGCAGTGCCACGACGACGGTGAGCAGCGCGGTGGCGGAGAGCAGGACCGCGCGGGGGGTGATGCGGCCGTTCTTGCCTGCCCTGAACAGGGTCGCCATCAGTACGCATGCGCAGCAGGAGAAGAGGCCTGCCCGGTTGACCTGGGCCAGGCCCGTCACGAGTGCGGCGGCGGCCAGTGAGGCGTGCAGCCAGATGCGGCCTCGTCTGATCCGCAGGATCGACACGCCCGCCAGCACTCCGAGGACGGCGACGTCGAAGTCGGTTCTGATCTCGAAGACGCGGGTGCGGCCCACCTCGGGCAGGGTGGCGACGAACGCAGGCGCGAGTGTCGCCACGGCCATCCATGCCAGGTGCAGCACCAGGGCGATGTGCAGGAGCCGGACGGTGCGTTGCCTGCCGCGTTCGCTCGCCCTTTGGTAGCCGCCCGCGGCGAGGTAGGCGATCGTGGCGTAGAGGAACGGTGCCGCGTCGCGGGCGGCTGTGCGCAGGTCGCCATCCAGGTTGAGCAGATGTGCTCCGGTCACCAGCAGCAGCAGGCCGAGCGCGATTCCCGGCCCGTGGATGGGCTGGTGGCGTTTTTGGGACAGGGCGATCCACCAGGCGGTGTGCAGGAAGGCCGCTGCCAGCAGGATGTCGCCGATGTAGAGCGGTCCTGCTTGCATGTGTGAGAGCCACCGGCCGCCGGTGAGCATGGCGGCGACGACCACGACTCCGGCGATCAGCTTGTTGTCGCCGGCGCTTTCGCGGGCGTGCGCCGTGTGCCGGGGCCGCTGGGTGGTGGCCGGGGGGCGGGCGGTGGCGGTTGCCGGGGGCGCGAGGTGTGTGCTCATGCGGTGGTCAGGGCGCGGCCGCCTGCGATCCGTGCCGCCTCCTCGTACACGGTGGTGATGCGGGAGAGCCAGGCCCGCTCGGTGAAGTGGTCGGTGTAGACCTGCCGGCAGTGCTCGCGCAGCGTGGGGAAGAGGGCGGCCGCCTCCGCGAGGACGGGTGTGAGGGGTTTGTCCCATCCGGTGACCAGGCCGGTGCCGTGTGTCCGGACCGACTCGGCCACCGACGAGCCGTCGAAGGCGAGGGTCGCAAGTCCTGCGGCCAGTGCCTCGATCTGTACGCAGGGCTGGACCTCGTACCAGCGGCTGGGGAAGACCAGGCCGCGCCAGGTCGGCATCCGGCGGCACAGTTCGGTGCGGTCGATCTGGCCGAGGAAGCGAACGGATGGGGGTGCTGCCGCCCGGCATTCGGCGAGGAGTTCGCCGTCGCCGACGATGTCCAGCGGTTCGTGGGCCGGCCACTGACGCAGCAGTTCCAGGACGCCTTTCTCGGGTGACAGGCGTGCGGCGACGAGCCAGCGGCCGGTGTCGTGGTCTGGTGTGTGACCGGTCTGCGGCGCGTCGACGAAGTTGGGTACGAGGGTCAGGCGCTCGGCGGGCACCCCGTGACGCAGGTAGGTCTGTTGGCTCAGGGAGGAGTTCACGACGATCCGGTCGGCGCGGGCGAGCAGCGGGTCCCGCGTGGGGCCGTTGCGCCCGGCCCAGGCCAGCGGGAGGGTCGCGGCCCTCGAGCCGCGGTAGCAGCCGAGCTTGAGCGCCGCCCAGGGCTCGCCGTCGGGGCAGCGTGTGCACACGGCGCCTGCGCGGTAGAGGGTCGCCGCGGCGCACATCGGCCGGTAGTTGTGCAGGGTCGCGACGAGCGGGCCGTCCCAGTGCCGTACCCAGGAGCGTGTGAAGTTGGGGAACAGGTTGTGGACGTGCACGACCTCGGGGCCGTAGGCGCGCAGCTGGGCGAGCGGGTTGTTGCCGCGGCCGGTGGCGACGCGGGCCGCGGCCCGCAGCGGGTAGAGGGGGTCGCGTGCCAGTTCGTCGGTGTGCGCGGCGAACAGTTCCACCGTGTGGCCCGCCGTGCGCAGCGCGCGTACCTGGTCCCGTACGAGCTGGTTCTCTCCGCTGGGCTTGCCCGCGGTGTAGAAGCTGTGGACCACCGCGATCTTCATGACAGGGCACCTTTGGTCGTCGGCATGGGCTTGTCGTCGTCATCGGCGGAAAGGGGCGGGCGCCGGTCTGCCGCGGTGCTCGCCCCACAGGTCGGGACAGGAGCGGGCAAAACGGGGCAGGACAACAGACAAATTCGCGCAAGAGGCGGTCCTCTTCGATGTTTCGGGGTGATCGTCGCGGTGAGCCCACCCGCTTGGCCGAGTGGCGTGGGGCGGGGCCGGCCGGTCGGGGATTCGGCGTGGTACGACCCCACGCTGCTTATCGGGTGATAGTTCAGCGCGGGCGAGCGCCGTCGGCAGGCTCGGCGGGTGCGCGGCGGACACACTCGGTAGCGTCCGTCGCTCCGCCATGCCGCGAACGATGCCCTTGACCGCACGGCTGTCCGGTGTCGGTCTTGGGACGCGGGGAGGTGCCCGGACCGACGACATCCGCTGGAACCGGTTTAGAGAGGGGCACCGTGACCGTTCGGGGAGAGGTACCTCATGTGCCGCTGTCGGGGCAGCAACAGCAGCAGCCCGACCGCGAGCCTGTGAACCGCAAGCGACGCCGCCGCAAACCCTCCTGGTACCGGCCGGCGGCGTTCGCCGTCGACGCGGTGGGGGCTTTCGTGCCGGTGTACACGGCCTTGCGGTGGGCCGGTGAGGCGTCCGCGGTGTGGTGCGCGGCGGCGGCGGGTGTGGCGTGGGTCGTCGTGCGGGGTGCGCGTATGCGCTACGCGTGGCGTGACCTGGGTGAGCGCCGGAACACCGACGCTCTGCTGCGGGACTGGGCGGTCCTGCTGGCGCTGCTCACCGTGGTGCGGGCGGCGGCCGGTGTGGACGTCCCTCTTGTCGTGACGCTGGCCGGTCTGCTGGTGTGTCTCGCGGTCACGGCCGTCTGTCAGCATCTGACGCACCGCCATCTGGTGGCGCGGCGCCGTGCCGGCCAGTGTGTCCGTCGTGCCCTGGTGATCGGTGAGGCGGCCGCTCTGCACGATCTGCTCCGTCATCTCGCCCGCCGCACCGACCACGAGTTCGTCGTGGTCGGAGTGTGCCCGATCGGGGACGACTCCCCCGACTCGGTGGCTCCGGTCATGGCACGGCTGGAGGGGCAGGCCCCGGTGCAGCTGTCCGGTGACGCCTCGCCGGTGCTGGCGGCGACCCGCGCGCTCGATCCCGATCTGGTCTTCGTCATGTCCGGGCCCAGCATGGCCGGTGAGCGGCTGCGCCGGCTGTCGTGGGCCGTGCACGAGGACGGCCGGCCCCTTGTCGTCGTGCCGGGCCTGACCGAGGTGACCCAGCGCCGGGTCGACATCTCGTCCGTGGCCGGTCTCACGCTGCTGCACGTGGCGGCGCCCGTGCGCCGCGGCGCCGCCGTGCTGCTGAAGGAGGCGACCGACCTGGTGGGTGCCGTGCTGCTGCTGGTGCTGCTGGCCCCGGTGCTGGCCGCGGTGGCCGTCGCCGTGCGCCTGGACTCGCCCGGAGGGGCGTTGCACCGTCAGATCCGCGTGGGGCTGGGCGGCCGCCACTTCAGCCTGGTGAAGTTCCGCACCATGGTCACGGCCGCCGAGCAGATGAGGGAGGAACTCACCCGGACCAATGAGCACGACGGGCTGATGTTCAAGATCCGCCGTGACCCTCGGATCACGCGCGTGGGCCGGGTGCTGCGCCGCTTCTCGCTGGACGAGCTTCCTCAGCTGTACAACGTGCTGCGGGGACACATGTCCCTGGTGGGGCCCAGGCCGCCGCTGCCGAGCGAGGTCGCGCAGTACACCGACGTGGAGCTGCGACGGCTGAGCGTCAAGCCGGGGCTCACCGGGCTGTGGCAGGTCAGCGGGCGCTCCGACCTGTCCTGGGACGAGACCGTCGCCCTGGACCTGCGCTACGTCGACAACTGGTCGCCCGCCGTCGACTTCGGCATCCTGCGCCGCACCGTGCGCGCCGTCGTCGAGGGCAACGGCGCCTACTGAGCGTCTGCGGGCCGGCGCCCCGTGAGCACGGCGGGAAGCAGACCACGCTCCCGGGCGACAGCAACGCCCTGCAGGCTCCCCCCGTACCGCAGGCAGCACACCAGCAGCGCACCCGCGGTCACCAGCTTGACCGCGAGGAGCAGCGCTGTTGGGCAGTTGTCTTCGAGCGGGTGCGATACGCACCACAGCACGGCCCATGTCAGGGCCGCCAGGAACGCCGCCTGTGCGTATGCCACCGCGACCGGCCGCCTCGCCTGGGGGAAGAGCCGGCCCAGCCATGCCTGGAACAGGGCGAGTCTGAGGACCTGCCCGATCAGCACCACCACCATCAACGCGTGGAGCCCGCCGCCGGTGGCCAGGGCGAGGGCCGTGCCGGCGACGAGGACGCCCAGTTGCACCAGGTGGATGACCACCTTGGGCCCCACCACGCCCATGGCTTCCACCAGGGTGCCCAGGAACTGCGCCACCAGGGCGAGCACGCTGACCAGGCCCAGCAGCGGCACCAGTTCCGCGCTGCCGTGCCACTGCCCGCCGAGCAGCAGCGCCACCAGCTGCTCGCTGCTCGCGCCGATCACCGCCCACAGGGGAAAGAGGCTCAGGGTGGTCAGGGAGACGCAGTCGGCGTAGGAGGTGCCGAGCCGGCCCGTCTCGTGCCGGATGCGGCTGAACGCGGGCAGGAGAACCTTGCTCGCCGCCGCCTGGATCTGGTAGAGCGGCAGCGATGCCAGGAGTGCGGCGCGGTCGTAGAGCCCGGCGGCCGTGACCCCCACGTACCGGCCGATGGCGAGCTTGCCGAAGTCCTCCGTCAGGTATTCCAGGAACCCGTTCACGGAGATCTTGCCGCCGAATCCCAGGATGTCCCGCATGGCCCGTACGTCGAACAGCGGACGCAGCGAGTGCCTGACCAGGAGACAGGGCAGCAGGGCCTGCAGGAGATACCAGCACAGCGTGCCGTACACGAGGCTCCACACGCCCGCGCCGGACAGGGCAAAGGCGCATCCGACGGCGCAGTAGCCGACGGCGAAGGAGAGGAAGTCGGTGAGGGCGACGGCCCGGTAGCGCATGGCGCGGGCCAGCAGTCCGGCGGCGGGGGCGCCCAGGGCCATGAACACCAGCATCAGCGCGGTCGCCCGGATCACGCGGGTCAGTTCGGCGGGACCGCGGACCAGTTCGGTGGCGTACGGCGCCACGCACCAGACGGCCGCGAAGGAGCAGGTGCCGACGACGAGTGCCAGCGTGAAGATCACCCGGATGTCGCGGTCGGTGACCGAGGCCCGCTGGACCACCGCGGAGCGCAGGCCGCCCTGGGCGAAGTGGTGGGCGAAGCGCAGCACCAGGTGGGCCAGGGCCATCAGCCCGAAGTCCTCGGGGGTGAGCAGACGGGCCATCACCGCCGCGTAGGGCAGCTGCAGGACGATCTGGGCCACGCTGGCGAGATAGGTCCAGCGCATGCCCCGGACGGTGACGGAACCCAGCTGCGTCATGGGGGTCGCTCTCGCCTTCGTCACGAAGATCTGCGTCAGGTGCGCACCCTTGCACGGCGGTGCGTCTTCCCGTGCCCGACGCGCGAGGCGTCCTCTCACACTTCCGAGTGATCGGCGCATCCGCGGAAGGATTGTCCGTTCATCGTCCGCGTCCGGGATGCGCGCTCATGCTCCGCGATTCCGCCGGCCGGTATACCGGCCAAACGGTGCACCGTCGTCTTTCCGCGCGAAAGTCGGGGCGGAATCGGATCATATCCTTCCGATGTTTCGGGAGATTGTCCTCTTTTCCGGACGGATATCTCCATCCTTTCCTGCATTCATGGAGATGCATCATGCGCGTAGCTGTGACCGGCGGGTGCGGCTTTCTTGGTTCCCATCTGTGCGAGGCACTGCTGCGGCGCGGGGACGCCGTGGTGTGCCTGGACGATCTGAGCACGGGGCAGCCGCAGAACCTCACGCACCTGCGGTCGTATCCGGGGTTCGAGTTCGTCCAGGCGGACGTGAGCGTCGCCGCGGATGTGCCCGGTGCGGTCGACGCTGTCGCCCATCTCGCAAGTCCCGCCTCGCCGCCGGACTATCTGCGGCTGCCGCTGCAGACCCTGGCCGTGGGCAGCCGTGGCACCGAGAACGCCCTCGAACTGGCCCGGCGCAACAACGCCCGTTTCCTGCTGGCCTCGACCAGTGAGGTCTACGGCGATCCGCAGATCCATCCGCAGGACGAGGAGTACTGGGGGCACGTCAACCCGGTCGGGCCGCGCAGTGTCTACGACGAGGCCAAGCGGTACGCGGAGGCGCTCACCATGGCCTACCACCGCACCCTGGGCGTCGACGTGGGCGTCGTGCGGATCTTCAACACCTATGGTCCGCGGATGCGTGCGCACGACGGCCGGGTGGTCTCCAGCTTCATCGACCAGGCTCTGCGGGGCGAACCGCTGACGGTCTACGGCGACGGCAAGCAGACCCGCAGCTTCTGCTACGTCAGTGATCTCGTGCGTGGTCTCGTGGCGATGCTGGACTCCTCGCAGACCGGGCCGCTCAACCTCGGCAACCCCGAGGAGTGGACGGTGCACGACCTCGCCGAACTCGTCCTGGAGATCACGGGCTCCGACTCGGAGATCCGCTACCACCCGCTGCCCACGGACGACCCGGTCCGCCGCCGCCCGGTCATCACACAAGCCCTGGAACACCTCGGCTGGCGGCCGGAGGTGCCGGTCGCGGACGGCGTGCGCTGGACCGTGGAATGGTTCAGCGCCACCTGACCGGGCGCGTTCTTCTTCGACCCTCGCTTTCCCGACGGCTTGTAGAGAGGTGACCCATGCCCGGTCGCACCACCGTGCTGGTGACCGGTGGCGCCGGATTCATCGGCAGCCATACCTGCGTCGAACTCCTCGACCACGGCTATGACGTGGTGGTCGTCGACGACTACTCCAACAGTTCGCCCGGCGCGCTGGAACGCGTCGCGAAGATCGCCGGCCGGCCGCCGGCCGCCGTGTACGAGATCGGCCTGCACGACCGGGGCGGGCTCTCCCGGGTGTTCGACGAGCATCCCATCGACGCGGTCGTCCACTTCGCCGCGAAGAAGGCCGTCGGGGAGTCCGTGGAGCTGCCCGTCGCGTACTACGACACCAACGTCGGCGGCACCACGGCGCTGCTGCGTGCCATGCACGAGCACCAGGTTCGCCGTCTGGTGTTCTCCTCGTCGTGCTCGATCTACGGAAACGCCGCCAGGGTGCCGCTCACCGAGGCGGACCCGGCCGCCCCCACCAACCCGTACGCCACCTCGAAGTGGCTGTGCGAGCGGGTGCTCGCCGACACCTGCCGGTATCTGCCCGAGCTGTCCGTGCTGTCGCTGCGCTACTTCAACCCGGTCGGCGCGCACCCCAGCGGACTGCTCGGCGAAGTGCCCCGGGGCACGCCGGGCAACGTGATGCCCTATCTCGCCCAGGTCGCCGCGGGCCGGCTGCCTGGGCTGAAGGTCTTCGGCGGCGACTACCCCACCGCGGACGGCACCGGGGTGCGTGACTACGTGCATGTGGGGGATGTCGCCGAGGGCCACCGTGTGGCGCTGGAACACCTCGACGACGAGCGCGGCATGCGCGTGTTCAACCTCGGCACGGGACAGGGCACTTCGGTCCTGGAGCTCCTCGCGGCCTTTCAGCGTGCCTGCGGCATCGCGATCCCGTACGAGATCACCGACCGCCGTCCGGGCGACGTGCCGGCCCTCGTCGCCGACCCGGGCGCCGTGGCCCGGGCGTGGAACTGGACCGCGACCAGGGACCTCACCGCGATGTGCGAGGACGCGTGGCGGTTCCAGGAGCTCAACCCTGCCGGCTATCCGGCCTGACCGGTGAACCGGACCCCATCGTAGAAGAGGCGAGTGACATGCGACTGACCGTCATCGGAACGGGATACCTGGGCGCCGTGCATGCCGCGTGCATGGCGGACATCGGGCACGAGGTCCTCGGTGTCGACATCGACGCCGAGAAGATCGCGGCCCTCGGCAAGGGCGTGGCCCCCTTCCACGAACCAGGTCTGCCGGAGGTGCTCGGCCAGGCCGTCGGTTCCGGCCGGCTGCGTTTCACCACGTCCCTTGCCGAGGCCGCCGAGTTCGGCGAGGTGCATTTCGTCTGTGTGAGCACCCCGCAGCGCCCGGACGCGCCCTCCGCCGACCTGCGGGCGGTCGACGCCGTCATCGACGCGCTGGCGCCCCTGCTGCGGCGTCGCTGCCTCATCGTGGGCAAGTCCACGGTTCCGGTGGGGACGACGGAGCGGCTGAGCGCACGCGTCCATGAACTCGCCCCGCAGGGTGCGGATGTCGAGGTGGCGTGGAACCCCGAGTTCCTGCGGGAGGGCTTCGCCGTGAAGGACACGCTGCGTCCGGAGCGGATCGTGGCGGGCGTGGTGTCGCAGCGGGCCGACGAGATCCTGCGCGAGGTGTACGCGCCGATGCTGAGCGACGGTGTGCCCTACATCTGCACCGATCCGGCGACGGCCGAGCTGGTGAAGTCGGCGGCGAACGCGTTCCTCGCGACGAAGATCTCGTTCATCAACGCCATGGCGGAGGTCTGTGACGCGGCGGGCGCCGATGTGACCACTCTGGCCGACGCGCTGGGCCACGACAGCCGGATCGGCCGCCGGTTCCTGTCCGCCGGGCTCGGGTTCGGCGGCGGGTGCCTCCCCAAGGACATCAGGGCGCTCGCGGCCCGCGCGAACGAACTGGGCGTCGGCGGGGCGGTGAGGTTCCTGAACGAGATCGACGAGATCAACGCGCGCCAGCGGCGCCGCACCGTCGACATCGCCCGGGACATGGCGGGCGGCAGCTTCGCCGGACGCCGCATCGCCGTCCTGGGAGCGACGTTCAAGCCCGACAGCGACGACGTCCGTGACTCGCCCGCCCTGGCCGTCGCGGCCGCGATCCATCGCGAAGGCGCGCGGATCCGGCTGCACGACCCGGAGGGCATGGACAACGCGCGGGCCGTGTTGCCGTCGCTCGACTATGTGCCCGACGTGGAGAAGGCGTGTGAGGGGGCCGACCTCGTCCTGCATCTGACCGAGTGGTCGGCCTACCGCCGTCTGGACCCGGTCGCGCTCGGGGCCCTGGCGCCCGCGCGCACGATCCTCGATGCGCGCAACGCCCTGGACGCGGCGCGGTGGCAGTCGGCCGGCTGGACTCTGCGGGCGCTGGGCAGGCCGGCGGCGCCCGCGCTGCCGGCCCAGCAGGCGGCCGCCGGCCATCTGTCGCCGGTCTACTCCGCGGGCCGGGGCTGAGCCGATACGGCTGCTGCCGCGGGAGCGCGAGGAGTCTCCGGGCGATCCGGCCGCGTCGCTGTCCGCGGCCGGTCCCCGGCTGCGGACCGGGCGGTTGCGTAGAGCTGTTCGGCGGTGTGGGCCTTCGCCGCGTAGGTGTGGTTGCGTGCCCACTCCACGGCGGCCCGTGCCATGCCCGCGCGGGCCTGCCGGCCGCCCAGCACACCGCTGAGCGCCCACGCGAGGCGCTCGGGCAGATCGCCGGGGTCGCCCAGGGGCACCGAGACGGCTCCGCCGGGCGCCGAGAAGTCGCTGATGCCGTGGTGGCCGAGGTGGACCACGGGAAGTCCTCTGGCCCAGGCTTCCAGGGTCTGGGTGCTGGAGGAGTCCCGCAGGCTGGTCATCACGAACGCGTCGGCGTCGTCGCAGGCCGCGAAGACCTCGTCGCGGGGCAGCCGCCCGCGGAAGTCGACCGCCGCGCTCACGCCCAGCCGCGACGCGAGCCGCTCGAGTGCCGGCCGCAGCGGGCCGTCGCCGATGACGACGAGACGTGCCTGGGGGATCTGCCGGCGCAGCGGCACCAGCGCCCGCAGCGCGAGATCGGGGGTCTTGCGCGGGTGGAGCCGGCCGACCCAGAGAACGGTGGGCGGCCGGCCGGGCCGCTCGGTCCGGTCCCCGGCCGCATCCCGGATCAGCGACTCCTGGATGCCGTCGGCCAGCATCAGCCGGGTCTCGGCAGCGTTCAGACGACGGGCCAGCCGCATCGTGTCGCGGTTGGTGGCCAGCACCACCGCCGCCTCGCGCACCGTCTTGCGGCATGCCGGCCGGCGGCTGAGGCAGCGCGCCCACACCAGGGTCCGAAGCGCCTCCTGCCAGTAGCCCAGGCCCAGGTAACGCCGGTGGCTGTGCGGGGCGGTCTGGCCGCCGCCGACGGGGCCGAACACCAGCGGCGGTCCCAGCCGGCGCAGGGCGGAGCCTCCCTGCAGGGAGCCGTAGGACACGTGGTGCACCACGTCGGCCGCGTCGAGTCCGTGGCCGCGGGCATAGGCCAGGGCCCGGTGCTGCCAGGCGTCGTAGCGCCGCACTTCCGCGGCCATGTCCCTGAGCGCGGGGGGCAGCAGCCCGGTCCATGCGGGCGCCGGCGGCAGGGGGATGACGTGGGGTCGGATGCGTTCGCCCGCCTCCCCGAGTTCCCCCTTCCGGCGTTCGATGGCCCGCAGGTTGTCGTCCACGGCGTGTGTGAGGACCTCGACGGTGTGGCCGCGGCCGGCCAGTGCTTCGGCCCAGCCCCACCCGATGGCGGGTTCGCTGCCGCGGGTCGGGTCGCAGGCGAACGCGACCAGCACGATCCGAAGAGGGTTGTGGTGCGAAGAGATCTGCCTGTCCATGGGGATCACCCTGCCCCTCGGGCGGGGCGCATCCGGCGCAACACGTCCGAACGATAGGCCGGTCGGGGTGCCCTCGCCGCGGTCGCTGCCCGATGCACGGCCCCCTGCGTTTATGGTAAACGGGAAAATTGGCAGGAAACTGGCTTAATTGGGCGCTTCTTGCCCTGTGAGGGGTGAACGTTGGATCTTCGTGGATACCTCAAGCTGCTGGCCAGACGCTGGCCGACCGTCCTGATCTGCCTGCTGCTCGGCATCATCGCGGCAGAGATCGTCACGGCGGTGAGAACACCGGTCTACGAGGCCCGCACCCAGCTCTTCGTGGCCACCCGGACCGGCGCGGACACCTCCGAACTGAACCAGGGTCAGAGCTTCTCGCAGGCCCGGGTGCAGTCCTACTCGGCGATCGTCGCCACGAGCCAGGTGACGCAGCCCGTCGTGCGCCAGCTGGGGCTGCCCTACTCGCCCTCGGAGCTCGCGTCCCGCATCACCGCCGAGGCTCCGCTCAACACCGTCCTGATCAACATCAAGGTGCGCGACACCGATCCGGCACGTGCGGCGCGGATCGCCGACGCGGTCGCGGTGCGCTTCATCGGCCTCGTCGAACGGCTGGAGACGCCGAAGAAGGCCCTCACGCCGGCCGGCACGAAGGAGAGCGCCTCCCCCCTCTCCCCCGTCTCGCTCGGGGTCACGGAGAAGGCAGGGGTGCCCAAGAAGCCGGTGTCGCCGAACCGGCTGCTCGGTCTCGGGTTCGGCGTGCTCGGCGGCCTGCTGCTGGCTGCCGGGATCGTTGCGCTGCGCGAGGCGCTCGACACCACCGTCAAGACCAGCGAGGCGCTGGGGGAACTCACCTCCCTGCCGGTGCTCGGCACCATCCCGTACGACAGGAGCGCGGGCCGCAGGAGAATCGCGATCGAGGCGGCCAGTACCTCCGCGCGCGCCGAGGCGTTCCGCAAGCTGCGGGCCAACCTGCAGTTCGCCCAGGTCGACGACCCGCCCCGGGTGATCGTGGTGACCAGCCCGCTGCCGGGCGAGGGGAAGACCACCACATCGGTCAACCTGGCGCTGTCCCTGGCCGATGCGGGCCTGCGGACCTGCCTGGTCGACGCGGACCTGCGCCGCCCGTCCGTGGCCCCCACCTTCGGGCTGGTCGAGGGCGCCGGACTGACCACGGTGCTCATCGGCCAGGCCCGCACCGAGGACGTGATGCAGGAGGCCGCAGGCCGGCTCGCGGTACTCACCAGCGGCACCCTGCCGCCGAACCCGACCGAGCTGCTCTCCTGCGGCCGGATGGCGGAGGTGCTGCGGGAGCTCACCGACACCTACGACATCGTCATCGTCGACAGCGCTCCCCTGCTGCCGGTGGCCGACACCCTGGGCCTGTCCCCGCTCGCCGACGGGGTCCTGCTCGTCGTGAGCGCCTCCAAGACCGGACGCGACCAGATCGTCGACGCGGCCGACTCGCTGCACCGCATCGGCGTGCCCGTCCTCGGGGCCGCCCTCAACATGTCCTCCGCCTACAAGGGCAAGGGATACGGCTACGGTTACGGCTACGCCCCGGCGGAACTGCCGATGCCCCGGCCGGCGACCGCAGCCGAGGAGCCCGCCCCGCCCGCCCCCGCCGGCAAACCGCAGGAGCCCGCCTCGCGGACCGGCGCCGGCGGTAAACGGGAGAAGCCCGTCTCGCGGGCCGCCGGCGGCACACGGGAGGAGCCCGTCTCGCGGACCGCCGGCGGCACACGGGAGGAGTCTGTCTCGCGGGCCGCCGGTGGCAAGCCGGAGGAGCCCGTCTCGCCGACCGCCGCCGGTACGCCATGAGCGGCCGGTCAGCGGCCCGCGGGCCGAGCGCTGCCGCGGCGGACGGCTTCGAGGTGCTGTTCGTCTGCACCGGCAACCTGCACCGCTCGCCCGTCGCGGAGCGGCTGCTGGCCGCCGCGCTGCCCCGGGGCGGCTTCCGGGTGCGCAGCGCGGGCACCGCCGCCCGGCCGATGCCGCTGGACCCGCTCACCGCCACGATCCTCGACGAACTCGGCGGCGACGCCGAGGGGTTCGCCGCCCTGCGGCTGGACGCCGGTCAGATCGAGCAGGCCGATCTCGTGCTCGGTCTGGAACGGTGCCACCGGGAGGCCGCGGTGCGGCTGCACCCCCTGGCGCTCCGCCGCTGCTTCACCCTGCGGGAGTTCATCCGCCTCGCCAAGGGGACCAGGGCCGACACCCCGCACGAGGCCGTGCGGCTGGCCGCGTCCAGGCGCGGCACGCTGATTCCCCCGGCGGACGAAACGGACGGCATCGACGACCCGGTCGGCGCTTCGGCGAAAGTGCACCGGGCGCGGGCCCTGGAGGTCCACGACGCCGTGCGCACACTGGCCGGGATCCTGGCGCCATGACACCGGGGGCGCACCGCGCGCTGCGCGGTGGGCCCCCCAGGCGGCGGGAGGGGTTTGACGCCCCGCCCCGCCCCCCGGGCCCCCCCGCCTCCCGCGCTCCTCCCGGCGCGCCAAG
>NZ_JBHTTQ010000026.1:52763-78355 GCF_042794475.1 Streptomyces sp. NPDC056527 | reverse complement strand
GGGGAGCATCTCCCCGGCCCTCGGCCGTTCCCCCGGCGGACCGGCGTCCGCCGTGCGTGTCAGTGGTTGCGCAGTGCCCGGTACGCCACCCTCTTGGCCTTGGAGCCCAGCCGCCGCAGCGGCTGCTGCGGAATCGAGAGGCGCAGCGGCTCGCCCTCGGGGTCGGCGATCGGCAGGTCTCGGGTGAACGCGCCGTCCTCCAGATGGATCCGTGCGTTCCAGTTTCCGGCGGGGACCCGCTGAAGCGGTATCCGGGCCTGAATGCGGCCGTCGCCGTCCACGCTCTCCGCGCCCGCGACCAGCAGCGGCTCCCGGTTCGGCGCCGTGAGCAGCAGCCGCGCCGAAGGGGCGGACCAGCCCGGCACGGTCACCGCGAACTCCAGGTCGCTCCGGCCGAAGAAGCCGCTGTTCACCGCTCCGCGCGCGTCACGGCCGAGCGGGAAGCGGGTGGCGCCTATGTCGAGGTTGACGTGCTGGTGGGCTTCCGAATGGAAGACCGCCACCGCGATCGGGCCGTCCTCCGCGCGCACGATCTCCGATTGCGGGGCGGCGTCGTAGGCCGCGTCCGCGGGGCGGGGCAGCCAGGCCTGCTTGCGCAGCGTTCCGGACGCCACGGCGACCCGCAGCGTCCAGACGCCCTCGGCCAGCGGAGCGCCGTCGGCGGCCCGGCTGACGTCGACGGCGGCGGTGTACACGCCGTTCTCGTTCGTCGCGGGCACCGTGTACGTCACGCCCTGGCGTCCCAGTACCAAGCCGACCTCCTGGCCGGCCGGGTCCCCGAGGCCGTCGAGCCGGGCTTTGCCGGACAGCCGGAGCACCGGACCGTCCCAGGTGTACGAGGTGACTTCCTGGCGCAGCACGACGCGCGAGGTGACGTCGTAGCAGGCGTCCGGGATCGCGGCGTCGGGGTCGCGGAAGAATGGGTAGGCGGCGTAGGCGCTGTCGCCCTCGATCACGGCGGGGCCGAGTTCCCGCTCGACGTCCGCCTCGATGATCGCGGTGAGCCGGTCGGTCATCCCCTCGCGCAGACAGTGCGCGCGCAGTCGCAGCCGGGGCGGCAGGGCCTCGGAAACGCCGTCGGTGAGCCACTCCTGGCACAGCGGGCGGGCCGCCTCGGCCATGGCTCTTCGGCCCTCTTCGTCGCGCGCGAGGTACGGCGCGCCGAACATGCCGAGGACCTCGCCGTGGAAGTGCCGCTCCATGAGCTTGTCGCGCTCGGGTCCGGCGGGCACGTGGTCGGCGACCATCCCGAGGATGCCGCTCACGTACTCCAGCTGCGCGACCCAGTCGACATCCTGCTGGCTGGCGTTGGTCCCGTCGCCGCGGCCCTCCAGGTAGTAGCAGTCGTAGTCGGCGACGACCGAGACCTTGCGGGCGTGCAGCAGACCGTGGACGGCGAAGGGCACGTCCTCGCCCAGAAGCCGGGCCTCGGTGAACCGCAGCTCGTACTCCTCGACGAGGGTGCGGCGCCACAGCTTGTACGCCGCGAGCGTCCAGTACACGGGGGAGTGGAAGATGCTCACCTCGGGACTGGTGGTCCGCAGGTCGACGGGGGCCGGGCGGCCGCCGATGCCGACGATCCTGCCGTACACGATGTCCGAATCCTGCTCGTCCGCCATCCGCAGCAGCCGCTCGAGCGCCTCGACGCCGAGGTAGTCGTCGGAGTCGAGGAAGAAGAGGAAGTCGCCCTTCGCCTGCTCGATGCCGACGTTGCGAGGGCGGCCGGCGCCTCCGGACGGCGGCTGGTGGATCACCCGCACGTTGTCGTGGGTGCGGGCCCAGGCGTCGAGCCAGGCGCCGCTGCCGTCGGAGGAGCCGTCGTCGACGGCGATGACCTCGATGAGGTCCTGCGACAACGATTGATCGGCAACGGACCCGAAGCAGCGCTCCAGGTATCGCTCAGTGTTGTGCACCGGAACGATCACTGATATTCGGGATGCCATGCGATTCCCTCTCGGCTTGGCTGGGGGTCCGGCAGGGGAATCCGCCCTGGTGAGGCGGACGCTAGCACGCGGCACGAAGGGGCGGCCAGAGGTCTTCGGACCCGCGTACGAGAGGCGGGGTGCCCCTCCTGGAGGAGCACCCCGCCTCTCGTACGAACGTTCAGGACGCCGTGTTCAGCGTTCCAGGAAGCGGAAGAGCGCTTCCCAGCGATCGGTGATCTCCTCACCGGAGTAACGCCGTACGTTGCGCCAGGCGGCGTCGCCCATGCGGTTGCGGAGATCGGCGTCGGAGATCAGCGTGCTGATGTGCCCGCCGAGCTCGATGGTGTTGCCGGTCTTCGCGAGGAGCCCGTCCTCACCGTCCTCGATGATCTCGCGGACGCCCGGCGCGCAGTCGAACGCGGCGCAGGGCACACCCGCGGCCATGGCTTCGAGCAGGGTGATCGGGAAGCCCTCGGCGCGGCTGGCCTGGGCGAAGATCGAGGCGCCCTGCAGCGCGCCCAGCACGTCGTTCGTCCGGCCCATCCACTCCACCGAGTCGTCCAGACCCAGCGAGGTGCAGTGGCGGCGAAGCTCCGCCTCCTCGTCGCCCGCTCCGTAGATCCGGAGCTTCCACTCGGGGTGGCGGGACGCGACCTCGGACCAGCTGTCCAGCAGCATGTCCACGCCCTTCTCGTGCGAGAGGCGGCCGATGCAGGCGACCACGTTCTCGCTGCGCGGGGCCGGGGCCTCGGGCATGAAGGGCAGCGGGTTCGGCAGATGGCCGACGTTGTCCATCCCGTCGCGGATCCAGAGGTCCGCGTCGCCGGGGGTGAGGACGAGGAGCCGGTCGACGTCCTTGTAGTAGCGCTTGACGCGGGCCAGGCGCGAGGACGCGGCACTGGCCTCGTGCGACTCGTGGCTCATGCCGATGACGATGAGGCCCTTGGTGTCGGCGAGCGCCACCCACTCCATCGCCCAGACCTGGGTGACGATCACGACGGAGCCCGGGCGGGCGCCGGCGAACAGCGCCGTCAGCTTCTCGGCCTGCTCCCGCATACCGGCGGCGCGGGCCCGGTGGCGGAGCCGCTCGGCCGCGTTGAGCTTGCCCTTGACCCCGCGCAGCGAGCGCACCTGCGGGGGGTGCGCGTCGTAGAGCGTGGTCGTCCCGTACGGCAGGTCGCCGGGGAACTCCTGGCGCCTGCCCTCCGGGGCGGGGACGATGCCGACGACGTGCACCTGGTGGTCGCGGTCGGCGAACTGCCGCGCCATCTGGTGCGTCCAGGTGGTCACGCCACCCATCTCGTCGACGCTGTTGGACACGAAGAAGATGTCACGGCCGCCGGACACGGCGGTCTGCTCGGTCACTTACCGCTCCTGGTGAAGAACTTGGCGACGATCTGACGGGCCGCGTCGCCCCGGTCGTAGGAGCTGAACTCGGCGTTGAACCGCTCCCGCGCCGCCGAGTACTTGGCGTCGGCCTCGTCCTTGAGGTGGGAGACCGCCGAGAAGAGCTCGCTCTCGTCGGAGACCACGGGTCCGGGCGCCTTCTCCTTCAGGTCGAAGTAGGTGCCACGGCTCTCCTTCGCGTACTCCTCGTAGTCGTACGTGAAGAAGATCATCGGCCGGTCGAGCAGCCCGTAGTCGAACATCACCGAGGAGTAGTCGGTGATCAGGCCGTCCGCGAGTTCCAGCAGCGGGGTGATGTCGTGCTGGTGCGTCACGTCGATGACGCGGCCACGCACGGACGGCGGCAACGTGAGGTTGTTCAGGTAGTGCGACCTGATCAGCAGGGTGTGCGTGTCGCCGAAGCGGTCGGCGAACTCCTCCACGTCGAAGGGCAGCTCGAAGCTGCGTACGCCTCCGCCGGGGTTGGCCCGGAACGTCGGCGCGTACAGGAGCACCGTCTTCTCCGGGGCGATGCCCAGCTCGGCCGCGAGAGGGCCACGCGTGCGCTCGCCGGTCTCCGTCTCCTTCGCCCGGGCCGCGACCAGGGCGTCGTTGCGCGGGTACCCGGCGGTCAGCAGGACGTCGTCCTTGAGCCTGAAGGCCTTCGCCAGCGTCTGGACGTCGTGCTCCGAGCGGATCAGGAAGTGGTCGAACCGGTCGAGGGACTTCTGGAAGGAGTCCTGTCCGGCCCGGCCCTGCATCTTGGTGCCCGGCTCGTGGAAGCCCATGCGCTTGAGCGCGGAGCCGTGCCACGTCTGGATGTACGTCGTCCCGGGGCGCTTGGTCAGCTTGAGCGGGAAGCCCTGGTTGTCGACCCAGAACTCGGCCTGCGCGAGCGCGCGCAGGTACTGCCAGCTCCAGCGCTTCACCAGCGTGGCGTCCTTGGGGAAGCCGGTCGGCCTGGCGCCCGCGTAGGACCACACGGCCTCGAACGCCACGCCCTGGCGGCGCAGCTCCTCGTAGATCGCCTTCGGGCTGTCGCTGTACTGCTTGCCGAGGTGGCTCTCGAAGACCACCAGTCCCTTGCGGATCGGCAGCTTGCTGTACACGTCGTGGTAGACGCGCAGCTTGGTCTCGCCGGACTTGAGGCTGCGACGGGCCTTGAGGAGCCGGCGCAGGCCGGTCTTGGCCAGGCCGGCCGTGCGGCCGTGCATCGCGCCCTCGATCATCGCGGACGTACGGACGGACGCCTTGCCCTCGGAGGTGAGGACGTAGGACAGGTTGCCCTTCTTGGTCACCTCGGGCGCGAAACGGTCCGAGACCAGTCGGGTCAGCCGCGGGCGCACCCGCACCGTGCGGCGCTCGTCCAGCTCGACGCTGCCGACGCCCACCCGGGTGCTGATCTTGTCACCGTCGACGGTGAGGAGCAGACGCACGTCCCAGACCGCGTCGATGATGCCCAGCGGACGCACCTTGCGCGTGATGTCCGCCTCGGCCTCCCACTCGATCGCCGAGTCGGTCCGGCGCAGAGAGGTGACGGGGAAGCGGAACGCGCGCACGCCGATCTTGCGGCGGGCCTGGAACTCCAGTACGGCGGAGAGCTTGGCGCCCTCCTTGATCCGTCCGAGCGGGTTGACCACGGCGCCGGCCAGGCGGACCGTTCCGTCGCCGCCTTCGTACGAGGCGAGCCGGTTGCCCAGGGCGAGGGAGGCCAGCGGCCGTGTGTGGTAGCCCGCCGAGGTGACGTCCAGGATCCGGCGGGCGTCGGGGTCGTCGAAGTGCTGCCCGCACCAGAAGATCTGGCCCTCGTGCTCGATCAGCGGCGAGGTCAGCCGTCCCTTGTTCGCGAGCGCCTCGGTGGCCGGGAGCAGGTTGTCCCAGTCCTCCTTGCTCAGCAGATAGGCACAGATGGCGTGCAGGGGCTGGACCTCGTCGTAGGCCTTCGGGTCGATCGTGGAGAGGTACCCGTTGGCCAGCTCGGCGAACTCGCGCCGGTACTCCTCGCCCATCTGCGGCAGGTCGCGCAGATGCAGGACGAGGTCGTGCTTGAGGAACTTGATGTCCTTGCGGAACTTCAGGTCCTCATAGCCCTTGCTCTCCAGCAGGGCGTCCACCCGGCGGTGTATTTCCATGCGGTGGACGAAGTTGGCGATCTCGTGGCGCCTGTTGCTGATCGACTTGGCGGCCGCGCTCTCCTGCACGTTCCAGAAGTAGACCTGGTTCGGGATCAGCGTGATCCGGCTCGCGGCGACATACGCCTGCGCGGAGAAGAGCAGGTCCTCGTAGTGGATGCCGACCGGGAATTCGAGCCCCTGCTCCAGCAGGAACTCACGGCGGTAGCACTTGTTCGTGGAGAGAGTGTCGAAGACGAGCAGGTCGGGCAGGTCGGCGACGGAATCGATCGTCCGGGTCTGCGAGTAGATCCAGGGGTACCACTCGGTCGTCTTCTGGTGCCGGCTGTCCAGGTGGACGCGCACACAGAGTCCGGAGACCAGGTCGGAGCCGGTCCGCTCGGCCGCGTCCAGCATGTTCCGGCAGGCGTTGCGCTCCAGCACGTCGTCACTGTCGAGGAACATGACGTACTTGCCGGCGGCACGCTCAATGCCGTAGTTGCGCGGCGCTCCGCAGCCGCCACTGTTCTGAGGCAGCTGGAAAGCCCGGACCTGCTCCGGGTGAGCGGCTGCCAGTTCCTGGGCTACTTCGAAGGTGCGGTCCTTGCTGCAGTCGTCGACGATCACGACTTCGACGCTCTGCAGTGTCTGGTCCAATACCGATCGCACGGCCGTGGGAAGACGCTCCGCGTCGTTGTAGGCGATGACGATCACTGAGACGTCAGGCACTGGCACCTCGATCCACTTGTCTTGCGCAGGCTGCCTCAACGGTACCTCGCGTTCACTTTCCGACGGTCCGGTGGTCTGGGAGGCGTCCGGGCGACAAGCCCGGGCCTGTGCGATCGAGATCACTCTTCTCGATCGGATTCGTCGATTTTAAGGGGCAACCCGTTCGGCTCCGTCTCCGTCTTGCAGATGCGTGCAGATGAGGCCTTAGCCTCTTTATGTAACCATTTCCTGACAGAGGGTGACGGTACGGTACGAATGGGAACTAAGTGGGACATCCGGGGTGTGGGGGGCACTCAGGAGTACGGAACCCACTGGAAGGCCCCCATGCAGATGCCCTCACCCGACACGGTCGCTCGACGTCATGAGGCCGACCCCTCCGCGCCGGATGCGACGGCGGTCCGGGAGCCCCGGCGGAACCGAAGATCCCAGCTCGTCGCGTCCTGGTTCGCCGCCCTGGTGTCCATGGGCGCGTACTGCCTGGCCATGGCCCTTCAGGGCACCTATCCCTTCGGTGGCCGCTCCCGGGCGGTGAACGACCTCGGCAATCAGTTCGTGCCGTTCCACGCCCGCCTTCGTGACCTGATGCACGGCGACACCAGCGGAGATCTCTTCTTCAACTGGGCAAGCGGTTTCGGCACACCGTTTCTTGCGGACTTCTTCACTTATTTGATGAACCCGTTCTCGTGGCTCGTCGGGCTCTTTCCCCGGGACAGCCTCGAGTTCCCCGTGTTCCTGGTCACCCTTTTCAGCGTCGGGCTGGCCGCCGGCCTGATGACCGTCTTCCTGGGGCGCCTCCATGCGGGCAGCCCCTGGCTGCGCGCCCTTCTCTCCGTCGGATTCGCGCTGAGCGCCTGGATGATCTCGGACGGCTTCTCCGACCCCATGTGGATGTGGGGCCTGGTCGCCTTCCCGCTCCTGGGCATCGCCTACGACTGGTGCCTCGACCGCCGCCGCTGGGTGCTCGGCGCCCTGCTCGTGACCGTCTGCTGGGCCGGCAACTTCTACACCGCCGCCATGGCCACCATCGCGATGGCCCTGGTGCTGCTGGTCCGGGTGCTTCTGGACGGGCGGCCCGCCGCGGAGCGCGTCCGCGTCCTCGCACGCGGCGCCTCCATGACCGTCACCGGAGTGCTGCTGGCCGCCCCGGTGCTCACCGTGAGCCTCAAGGCGAGCAAGCTGTCCCAGCCCGCGCCCGAGGTCGTCTACAAGGGGTCGGCCGTCACCGACTACGTGGCGCACCTGTTCCCCGGCGGGCTGGCCGCCGGAGCGCCGCGCGTCTCCGTCGGGATGCTCGCGCTGCTCCTGGTCGCCACCTACCCCTTCATCGGCCGGGTGCCGCTCAAGGAGCGGTTCGTGTGGCTGGGCCTGACCGTGGCCATGGCCGCCTCGCTGGTCTGGCAGCCCACGATCCTGCTCTGGCACGGACTGGCCATGCCCAACGGCAACCCCTACCGCGCCTCGATCGCCCTCACTGCCGTCCTCGTGTGCGTCGCCTGGCTGGCGCTCGCCCGTCGGCCGCGCCCCAAAGAGCTCCTCCGCGGTGCCGCGGTGGTCCTGATCCTGGCCGCCTGCGCCGGCGGCGCGAAGTACATGACCCGCGGCCCCTGGATCCTCGCCGCCGGCGGACTCGTCTTCCTCGCCCTGCTCATCGCGCTGCACCACCACCGGGCGGACCGCCGGGTACGCGCGTGGCTGACCGCCGCCCTGGCCGGTGCCGTCTTCCTCTCCTCGACGTACACCGTCCTGTCCACCACCCGGCTCCGCGACGCCCACGACTGGTGGAAGCCCAAGCGCACCTACGACGCCGCGACGCGCGCCGCCTACGACCAGCTGAAGGCCGCCGACGCGTGGCCCGCGAGCCGGACCGAGACGGGACCGAACGGGTTCGCCGCCAACGACCCCATGCTGCTGGCCGGCCAGGGTGGCCGCTACTACAGCAGCTATCTGCCGGCGGCCACGGCCGAAAGCCTGCAGGGACTCGGTGCCGGCTGGTTCATCCAGGGCCGCCACACGAACAGCTTCAACGACCCGGTCGGCCGCGCGATCATGGGCGTGAGCAGCTACCTCGAACGGGCACCCGGGCCGAACGGATTCGTCCAGCGGACCGCCGCCGCGCCGCCCGTCGTCACACTGCGTCCGCCCGGCGCGCCCCTGGACGGAACCACCCGCGACGCCACCGTCTTCGCCCGCCAGGAGCGCGTGCTGGGCGCCAAGGTCTACGAGGTGCCCGCGTTCGTCCGGGCCGGTGCCATAACGGCCGGCGGCGCGGACACCGCGCTCGTCACGGGCCGCGGCTGGCCGCTCAAGGCCGATCGGCCGCGCGGCGCCGGCGCCACCTTCACCGCGGTCTGCACCCCGGGCACGGAGGCCTACCTGCACGTGCCATGGCTGGACGGACGGATCAAGGCGTTCGGCAAGACCGTCAAGACCGCCGGCAAGTACCCGATGACCAGCATCCCGCTGATCCCCCTCGGGGCCGTGCCGGCCGACGGCAGGGTCAACGTCAAGATCCACTCGAACCGGGGACAGTTCATCCCGCGGAACCCCCTCGGCTGCCTCGACCGGTCCGCCCTCGAGCGGACCGTACGGCAGCTGCGCACCACCGGGCCCGAGCGTGTCGAGGCGACCGGACACGGCATCAGCGCCACGTTCGCGCCCGGAACCAAGGGCACCGCGATCGTCTCCGTGCCGGCCGCCACCGGCTGGCGCTGCTCCGTCGACGGCGGCCAGGCCCGCGCGCCCCGGACGCTCGGCGGACTGATGGCCGTCGACCTGGGAGACGGCGCCTCTCGGCTGTCCTGCTCCTTCCACACCCCCGGGTTGCGGCTCGGACTCGCGGCGAGCGGAGCGGCCGCCGCGCTGCTCCTCGCCGTCGCCGTGGGACACGCCCTTCGCACCCGTACTCCTCGCTCGATGTCCAGGAGCCGACGCTCATGACCAAGATCTCCGTCGTTGTGCCCTGCTTCAACGAAGAAGCGGTGATCGACCGGTTCGACACCCGGATCCGTGAGGTCCTCGCCGATCTGCCCGTCGACTACGAGCTCTGCTACGTCGACGACGGCAGCAGCGACGGCACCGCCCTCCGGCTGCGCGCCATCGCCGCCGAGTTCGCCCAGAAGACCCGCTACGTCTCCTTCAGCCGGAACTTCGGCAAGGAGGCCGCGATGCTCGCCGGGCTCCGCGAGGCCTCCGGCGACGCCGTCGTGATCATGGACGCGGATCTCCAGCACCCGCCGGAGCTCATCGCCCGGATGCTGGAGCTGTACGAGCGCGGCCACGACCAGATCATCGCCCGCCGTACCCGCGAGGGCGACAAGAAGGTCCGCTCCGCCCTCAGCAGGCTCTACTACCGCGCCGTCAACAAATGGGTCGACGTCGAACTCACCGACGGCGTGGGAGACTTCCGTATGCTCTCCCGCCCGGCCGTCGACGCGCTGCTGTCGCTGCCCGAGTACAACCGCTTCTCCAAGGGGCTCTTCTCCTGGATCGGCTTCGACACCGTCACCTTCGACTACGAGAACGCCGCGCGTGAGGCGGGCGAGACGAAGTGGAAGTTCGGCTCCCTGCTCAACTACGGCATGGACGGGCTGATCTCCTTCAACAACAGGCCGCTGCGCATCGCGATCTGGCTGGGTCTTACCCTCGTCGGAGTGGCCGCGCTGTACGCGGTCTGGATCACCGTGACCGCCCTCACCCAGGGCGTCAGCGCCCCCGGCTATGTGACCCTCGTGGCGATCATCGTGGGTCTCGGGGGCGTCCAGATGATCATGCTGGGCCTGATCGGCGAGTACATCGGCCGTATCTACTACGAGACCAAGCGCCGGCCGCACTTCCTCGTGAGGGAGACCCACCGCTCCTTCACGGGCGGTGACCGCGGTCGTCGCGCGGCCGGCGGCGAGCGCGTCAGCCTGGTCGCGACCGACCGGGAGATGTAATGCGTGGTCAGCTCGGCCAGATCGTCCGATTCGGCCTGGTGGGCGGGGTAAACACCGGGACGTTCTACGGCTGTTATCTGCTGCTGCACCCGTGGATGCCGTACTTCGCCGCCTACTCCATCGCCTTCGTGCTCAGCATGATCGGCTCGTTCTTCCTGAACACCTACTTCACCTACCGCACCCGGCCCACCTGGAAGAAGTTCGCGCTCTTCCCGCTCACCAACGTCACCAACTACCTGGTGCAGAGCGTCGGCCTCTACGCCCTGGTGACCTGGGCAGGAATGGACGACCGGATCGCGCCGCTGGTCGCCGCCGTCGTGGCCATCCCGTTCACCTATCTCCTGTCGCGGAAGATCCTCGTGACGAGTGGGAAGAAGGGCGAGGAGGCGGGCACGGGCGCGGGGACGCATGCCGGTGCGGACGCCGGTGCCGCCGGGGGCCCGGAGGCTGGTGCCGGCGGTGGCGCGGACGCCGGTACGGCCGGGGGCGGGGACGCCGGAGGGACCGGTCCCGCCGACGGGGCCGGGGCCGCGTCGAAGCCCGTCAGGACCCGCTGAGCGGAGACCTCCGCCGACCCGCCTCGCACCACCGTCCGCCCGTTCCATCCACCGGAATGGACGGGCGGCGGCCGCCCCGCCTCGCGTAGATTGCCTGGCAGTCGCGGCGGGGAGAGCGCGACGCGTGACATCCGAATGAGGCGACGCAGGTGACGGCGGTACAGGTGACAGTGGCAAGGCAGTACGTGACGGAAGCCCGCAGGATCGTCGTCAAGGTCGGCTCGTCCTCACTGACCACCGCCTCCGGTGGCCTCGACGCCGACCGGGTCGACGCCCTCGTCGACGTCCTCTCCAAGGTCCGCAGCGGCGGGGAGAAGGAGATCGTCCTGGTCTCCTCCGGTGCCATCGCCGCCGGCCTCGCCCCGCTCGGCCTCACCCGCCGCCCCAAGGACCTCGCCCGCCAGCAGGCCGCCGCCAGCGTCGGCCAGGGCCTCCTGGTCGCCCGCTACACCGCCTCCTTCGCGCGGTACGGCGTACGCGTGGGACAGGTGCTCCTCACCACCGACGACACCAGCCGCCGCGCCCACTACCGCAACGCCTACCGGACCCTCGACCAGCTCCTCGCCATGGGCGCGCTGCCGGTCGTCAACGAGAACGACACGGTCGCCACGGACGAGATCCGCTTCGGCGACAACGACCGGCTCGCCGCCCTGGTCGCCCATCTCGTCCGAGCCGACCTGCTGGTGCTGCTCTCGGACGTCGACGGGCTCTACGACGGGGACCCGTCCAAGCCGGGCACCTCGCGGATCGCCGAGGTGGCGGGCCCCGAGGACATCGCCCATGTCGAGATCGGCACCGCGGGCAAGGCCGGGGTCGGCACCGGCGGCATGGTCACCAAGGTCGAGGCCGCCCGGATCGCCGCCGCCGCGGGGATTCCCGTGGTCCTCACCTCCGCCAGCCGTGCCGCCGACGCCCTGACCGGCCGCGACACCGGTACGTACTTCCACCGCACAGGCCGCCGCTCCGCCGACCGGCTGCTCTGGCTGGCCCACGCCTCGACCCCGCAGGGCTCGCTGACCCTCGACGAAGGGGCCGTACGTGCCGTCGTCGAGGGCAAGAAGTCGCTGCTCGCGGCCGGGATCGCCGCGGTCGAGGGGGAGTTCGTGGCCGGTGACCCGGTCGAGCTCCGCGACACCCAGGGCCGGGCCGTCGCCCGCGGCCTCGTCAACTTCGACGCCAAGGAGATCCCCCGGATGCTCGGCCGCTCCACGCCCGAGCTCGCCAGGGAACTCGGCCCGGAGTACGAGCGGGAGGTCGTCCACCGGGACGACCTGGTGGTCGTCGGGGGCTGACGCGGGCTGTCCGGTCAACCGGGACGACCTGGTGGTCGTCAGGGGCTGACGCGGGCCGTCCGGCCACCGGCCGAACCCGGTCTGATCATCGGGTTACGGCGAGGTGGCGATGGGGTGGCGTCGGGGGTGTGTGCCGGGGGTGTGCCGGGGTGGCGGTCGGGGTGTGGGGAAACGGCTGAAAGTCCGGCCATCCGGTAGAGACCTTTACCAAAACCGCCCCACGTGCCGCCTCGGGCTGGTCAACTTTGTCTCGGGGGCAAGACAAGGCGGGGTACAGCACCACACGCATCAAACAGGAGGCCGCCGGTGAGACGAGCGCGCCCAGGGGCACCGCCCCGCGGGACTGCCGAACGCGCCCTGACCAGTGTCGAGGCCGGAGCCGACTTCGACGAGGGGCAGGACACCGAGACAGCTGAGGCACGCGTTGAGGAGCGGGCGGTGGTCGCCTCGAAGCTCTGGCACATCACCCTCAGCGTCTCGGGGGCCGAGGCCCCACTGAAGGAGGTCAGGCGCGCCCTGGAGCAGCTCGCCCACGACCATCCCTTCCTGCTGACCAGTCGCTACGCCAATGATCACGCGGAGATCCGCTACTGGGAAGAGGCCCGTGACCTGCACGACGCCGCGGCGGTCGCGCTGCGGCTGTGGGGTGAGCACCGGCAGACCGCCAAGCTGCCGCCGTGGGAGATCGTCGGCCTGGAGGTCATCGACCGCGAGACCTACCACCTGCGCATCGCCGAGGGCTACGGTCCGCCGCCGGCCGCCCCGGTGGGTGTCCACCCGTACTGACGGGCCGGAACGGCCCGAAACGGGCCGACGGGCGCCTCGCCCCCGGAGGTGTCTCGCAGTGCGGGATACGTACGGGATACGTGCGGGATGTCCGCAGGGGTGCCAGTACCCTGCGGACATGACCTCGCTCACGCCCCTCGACAACCTGTCCCCGGTCACCAGGGCCGCCTACCAGGCCCGCGGGGCCGCCGCCGAAATCGCGCCACTTCCGCGCGCGGCGAAGGACGACGCCCTGCTCGCCATCGCGGACGCCCTGGAGGTCCGTGCCGCGGAGATCGTCGAGGCCAACGCCGAGGACGTCGCCCGCGCCCGCGAGGCCGGCACCAGCGAGTCGATCATCGACCGGCTCACCCTCACCCCGGAGCGGGTACGGGCCATCGCAGCCGACGTCCGTGACGTGGCCGCACTGCCCGACCCGGTCGGCGAGGTCGTCCGCGGCTCGACCCTCCCGAACGGCATCGACCTGCGTCAGGTCCGCGTCCCGCTCGGCGTCGTCGGCATCATCTACGAGGCGCGGCCGAACGTGACCGTGGACGCGGCCGCCCTCTGCCTCAAGTCCGGCAACGCCGTCCTGCTCCGCGGCTCGTCCTCCGCGTACGCCTCCAACACCGCCCTGGTGAAGGTCCTGCGCGACGCCATCGGCGGCGCCGGCCTGCCCGCCGACGCCATCCAGCTCGTCCCCGGCGAGTCCCGCGAGTCCGTGCGCGAGCTGATGCGCGCCCGCGGCCTGGTCGACGTCCTCATCCCGCGCGGCGGCGCCTCCCTCATCCGCACGGTCGTCGAGGAGTCCACGGTCCCGGTCATCGAGACCGGCACGGGCAACTGCCACGTCTACGTCGACGCCCAGGCCGACCTCGACATGGCCGTCGACATCCTGATCAACTCCAAGGCGCAGCGGCCCAGCGTCTGCAACGCCGCCGAGACCCTCCTCGTCCACAAGGACATCGCCGAGGCCTTCCTGCCCCGTGCGCTCGCCGCCCTCGCCGACGCCGGCGTCACCGTCCACGCCGACGAGCGGATCCTGGCCCACGCCGAGGGCTCCAAGGCCACCGTCGTCCCCGCGACCCCGGAGGACTGGGAGACCGAGTACCTCTCCTACGACATCGCCGCCGCCGTCGTCGACTCGCTCGACAAGGCCGTCGAGCACATCCGGCTCTGGTCCTCCGGCCACACCGAGGCGATCGTCACCACCTCGCAGGCCGCCGCCCGCCGCTTCACCCAGCTGGTCGACTCCACGACGGTCGCCGTCAACGCGTCCACCCGCTTCACCGACGGGGGCCAGTTCGGCTTCGGCGCCGAGATCGGCATCTCGACGCAGAAACTGCACGCCCGCGGGCCCATGGGCCTGCCCGAGCTGACCTCCACGAAGTACATCGTCACCGGCGACGGCCACACGCGTTAACCCCCGATTCCCTCGTTCGGCCCCGCTCCCGCGGGGCCCCGGGGGAGCGGGACGGGCAGGGATAGTTCGCACTCTCCCTGCCCAAAACCACCTCCCAGGTCTACTCTGAATCCGTGCCGGACGACGTGGGGGGCAAGCCGTTCCCGGACGGCTGGGAGCCTGACGACGACCGCGGGGGCGCGGACGAGGACTTCGCCACCGTGGTGTTCGACGAGGACTTCGTACGGGCAGCCGAGGTCCATGAGCCGACCGCCGTGGAGCGACTGCTGGCGGCCGCACAGGCCCGCGCGGAGGCTGAGGCCGCTCGCGCCAGGGCCGGCGGAGGACCGGGCGACGACGAGCTCTACGAGGACGGCTACGACCCCTCGGACCCCTTCAGCAGCCCCTACGCCGACGGCTACGACCCGTACGACCCCGACGACGACTCCGGGCCGTACGGACGCCACGGCGGCGCCCTGCGCCCCTACCGGGGCAGTGCCCGCTGGCACCGGCCGGTCGCCTGGGTGCTGGCCCTCGTGATGGGCGTCGGCATGGTCGCCCTCGCCTTCACCGCGGTCTACCGCGGCGCCTCCGCCAACCGCCAGGACCAGGTGCCGGCACCCGCGACCACCGGCATCGACAAGCCGCGCGCCGTCCCTCCCGCGGTCACCGCGCCCTCGGCCTCCGCCGAGTACTCGGCGCCCCCCGTCTCCGCCGTTCCGCGCACTCCCTGAGCCCTCCGGCCCCGGAGGGAGCACCACGCGTCGGAAATCTTCCGAACTTGTCGTGTACCTGGGCGTTTACCAGGGCTTCCGCAGACCTACTCTGAAGGTATGGCAGGGCGTGGCGACCCGCCTGAGGGGCCGGCACCCGACCCCGGCGGTGGTGAGGACGAGTACCGATCCGTCGTCTTCGACGAGTCGTTCGTCCGTGCTGCCCGGCTCCAGGAGTTCTCCGCCGAGGAGCGGATGGGGGAGCACTCCCAGGCCGTGCGCTCCCGCTCCACCGGGGAGCCCAGAAGCGGCTCCCGCCAGGCCGTGCTGCTGGTGCTGCTGATCCTCCTCGCCTTCGGAACGGCCATCTATCTCGGCGTCCGCAACCCCTACCAGCCCCCGCTGGACCAACGCGCCGAACCGCTGCGGATCACCCTGGTCCCGCTGGCCCCCCAGGGCCGGGTGGCCGGTGGTCAGCCCGACCGGCTGTTCGCCCACAGCCCCGCCGCCGAGTACCGCACCGGAGCCGCCGGCATCAACTTCCCGGTCGCCGGACGCACCACCCACTTCTCGGAGAGCCAGGTGGTGACCGCCCTGACGATCGCGAAGGACTATCTCGTGGCCTCCTCCCTGGAGCCCGATGTGCTGGCCGGCGTGACGGTCCGCCCCGCCCGGCTGCTGCTCGACCCCGACCAGCTGGCGCAGTTCGACCAGAGCGTCGAGTCCTCGCTCGACGACGGCCGCCACGCGGTGTCCGGCTGGCTGGTGCGGTTCGACCCGGCCAAGGTGGCCCTGGCCGACCCGGCGATCCGGGTCGAGGGCACCCTCCGCTTCGCGGAGACGGGCACCGACATGCTGGAGGTCACCACCGACCACACGTTCACCTACGCCCTGCGCCCCGCGACCTCGGGCGCCGGGCCGGTGGGCCAGGCATCCCTCTTCACCGTCCACCGCGAGATGCACTTCCGCTTCGACCGCGAGGACCTGCGGATGCACCGTGCCGAACTGCTGACCAGCACCGTCCAGGCAGGCCCGCAGGCATGCGGCGCCGACACCAGCGGCTCGCTCCGGCCGCTCCTGGCGGGCGAGCGGACCTCGGCCTCCGGAGACCCGGCGGTCACCGACCCGTACGCCACGGGCCGGCCCGCCGTCGCCTCGCTCTGCGGAACCCTGGACCCGAGCGCTCAGCCCTCGCTCTGAGCGGTGCCATCGGCAGACGCACCGCCGGCGTCGCCCCGCGAGGCCCCGCCGCCGAACCGGTCCCGCAGCTTCCCGCTCAGGTCGCCCGCGAGATCGCCCGCGCCACCGGCTATGTCACCGACGAGCTTCATCAGCGGATCCTTGCTGGTGCGCACCGATTCGGCGTAATGCCCCGCGGATTCCCGGAAGGAGTCGGTCACCGAGGTGTCCTTGTCCTCATCCCGCCGCGGATAGTGCCCGTCCATGATCCGCTGGTAGTCGCGGGTCTCGGACCACTTCTTCAGCTCGGCCGCCCGGACGGTGGTGAACGGGTGCGAACGCGGGAGCACATTGAGGATCTTCAGGACGGAGTCCCGCAGGTCGCCGCCCTTCTCGTACTCGTCGGCCTGCGCGAGGAACGCGTCCACGTTCATCTCGTGCAGATGGTTGCCGCCGGCGATCTTCATCAGACCGCGCATCGAAGCCTGGAGGTCCTGGCCCACGAGGAGCCCCGCGCGGTCCGCCGAGAGCTCGGACTTGCGGAACCACTCCCGCAGCGCCGTCACGATCGCCATGATCGCGACGTTGCCCAGCGGGATCCAGGCGATCTTCAGCGCCAGGTTGGTGAGGAAGAGAAGGATCGTGCGGTACACGGAGTGACCCGAGAGGGCGTGGCCCACCTCGTGGCCGACGACCGCCCGCATCTCCTCCTCGTCGAGCAGCTCCACGAGGCCGGTGGTGACCACGATGATCGGCTCGTCCAGGCCGATGCACATCGCGTTCGGCTTCGGGTCCTGCGTGACGTACATCGGCGGGACCTTCTCCAGGTCCAGGATGTAACACGCGTCCCTCAGCATGTCGTTGAGGTGCGTGAACTGCGCGTCGCTCACCCGCACGGAGTCGGAGAGGAACAGCAGTCGAAGACTGCGCTCGGGCAACAGCCCGCTGAGCGCCTTGAAGACCGTGTCGAAGCCGGTGAGCTTGCGCAGCGCGACGAGCGCGGAGCGGTCGGCCGGATGCTCGTAGGCCCGTGAGGAAATGCCGGGGAAGCGCTTGCGCTGCCTGCTCGGCACGTTCCCGCCGCCGTTGTCGGTCTTCTCGGTCATGGATGCCCCCTGTTCGTACGAGACCTTGCTCGTCCCCCTGACGAATCCCAGACTAGGTGCTGGGGCCCACCGGACGCCGGAGCCTGTGGATAACTCGGGCACAGCGGACAACCGTGGAGTACGACCGCCCTGACAACGACTGAGTCGGCGTGAGCGTGCCCGGACCGCCCGCATACGATGTGCGCGAAGTCTCCGCTCCCATCCCCGATCGATAGGTCCTGCTGACGATGAGCCTCCACAGCACCGCCGCCAACCTGGTCTCGCTCGCCGAGGGCGCCGCCGAGCACGGTGGCAACCACGACAGCCTCAACCCGTACCTCACCGGTTTCGGCGCGTTCGGCGCGCTGCTTCTGCTGCTGTGGATCACCACCCGCTTCAACCGCGACCGCTGAGCCGGCGACCGCGGATCGGACGTTCGAAGCGGTGCCAGTAGGCTCTGCACGCATGGGAGAGCAGGAAGTGCCTACTGGCGGCCGCGGCAAGCGCCGACTCGGCGTGATGGGCGGAACGTTCGACCCGATCCACCACGGACACCTGGTGGCCGCCAGCGAGGTGGCCGCCCTGTTCCACCTCGACGAGGTGGTGTTCGTGCCGACCGGGAAGCCGTGGCAGAAGAGCCACAAGGCCGTATCGGCGCCCGAGGACCGGTATCTGATGACGGTCATCGCCACCGCGTCCAACCCGCAGTTCTCGGTCAGCCGTATCGACATCGACCGCGGCGGGGCGACGTACACCATCGACACCCTGCGGGACCTGCGCTCCCTCAACAGCGACTCGGACCTCTTCTTCATCACCGGGGCCGACGCGCTGTCGCAGATCCTCACGTGGCGCGACGCGGAGGAACTCTTCTCGCTCGCCCACTTCATCGGCGTCACCCGACCGGGCCATGACCTCACGGACGACGGACTGCCCAAGGGCGGGGTCTCGCTCGTCGAGGTTCCTGCGCTGGCGATCTCCTCCACAGACTGCCGGGCTAGGGTCGCGCAGGGCGACCCCGTCTGGTACCTGGTGCCGGACGGCGTGGTGCGCTACATCGACAAGCGCCAGTTGTACCGCGGCGAGTGAGCCTCGGAGAGGGGCACCGGTGAACGAACAGAACCCGTACGACCCGTACTACCCGCAGCCGCAGATCATCGGCTACGACGAGTACGGGCAGCCGGTGTACCAGCAGGTCCCACCGCAGGCACAGCAGCAGTACGACCCGTACGCGCAGCAACAGCAGCAGCACGGCCAGCAGCACGCCCAGCAGCAGGGCTACGGCTACGACGCCTACGGGCAGCCGGTCCAGCAGCAGCCCCAGCAGCCCCAGCAGCCGCAGCAGCAGCAGCCTCAGTACGACCCGTACGGGCAGCAGCGCGGATACGACCCGTACGCCTCGTACGACACCGGGCAGCAGTGGGCCGTGCAGGGCGAAGCGGCCCCCGCCCCGGCGGCCCCGCCGCGTGCCCCGGTGGCCGCGCCCGCGGGCGTGCCCGGGCAGCGTCCCGCGCCGGACGACAGCGCCGACGGCCGGGACTACCGCACCGAGCAGTTCTCGTTCATCGAGGAGCCCGACGAGGACTCCGAAGACGTCATCGACTGGCTGAAGTTCACCGAGAGCCGCTCCGAGCGGCGCGAGGAGGCCAGGCGGCGCGGCCGCAACCGGGTCGTCGCCCTGGTCGTGGCCCTGGTCGTCGCCGCCGTCGGCGGCGTCGGCTACCTCTGGTCCGCGGGCAAGCTCCCCGGCCTGTCCGGCGAGGAGCAGAAGCAGAACACCGCGTCCGGACCGCAGAAGCGGGACACCATCGTCGTCCACCTCCACGACACCAAGGGCGGCGGCACCAGCACCGCCCTGCTCGTGGACAACACCACGACCAAGCAGGGCACGACCGTCCTGCTGCCCAACGCACTCTCCGTCGCCAACGACGAGGGCTCCGCGACCACCCTCGCCAAATCCGTCGAGGACGACGGCTCCAGCGGCACCCGCGAAGCCATCGGCAACCTCCTCGGCACGAAGATCACCGGAACGTGGCGGCTCGACACCCCGTACCTGGAGAACCTGGTCGAGCTGGTCAGCAACATCGACATCACCACCGACACCGAGGTGCCCGGCGCCAAGAAGGGCGAGGACCCGCTCGTCGCCAAGGGCGAGAACCAGACGCTCAACGGTCGAGCGGCCGTCGCCTACGCGACCTACCGCGGGCCCGGCGAGGCCGAGGCCAAGCAGCTGCAGCGCTTCGGTCAGGTCGTCTACGGGGTGCTGCGGAAGATGTCCGACGACCCCAAGGCCGCCACGGTCACCGTCGAGACCCTCGCCCAGATCCTCGATCCCTCGCTGCCGGAGAAGGACCTCGGGGCCTCGCTCGCCAAGCTGGCCGAGCACGCCAAGGGCGGCGACTACAAGACGGCGGTGCTCCCGGTGGAGCAGGACGGTTCGCTGGGCCGGGGCGCGGCCGACAGCGTGGTCAAGGACATCCTCGGCGGCAAGGTCAGCGCGCCCGACGCGGGCAGCGCGGTCCGTGTCGCGATCCGGGACGCCACCGGCAAGGACGCGACCGAGGCCGCCAGGGTCGTCCTGATCAACGGAGGCTTCGCCTTCGTGGGCGGCGCCAAGGCGGAGACCGAGGAGAAGTCGCAGGTCCTCTACGGTGACGACGCGCAGAAGGCGACGGCCGGCGAGGTGGCCAAGACCCTGGGCCTGCCGGAGAGCGCGGTCAAGAACGGCGAGACCGCCGGGAACGGCGCCGTCACGGTGGTCCTGGGCGAGGATTACAAGATCCCCGGGAGCAAGAAGTGACCTGCTCGTAATGGTTTGCGGGGCGGTCGGCGGTACGTGAGACCCTTGATGTGTCTCTGACCGCCGACGAAAGCCTGCTTGTGACCGCCACGGATCGCTCCATCGAGCTCGTCAACGCCGCCGCCCAGGCGGCGGCCGACCGGCTCGCGCACGACATCATCGCGTACGACGTCAGCGATGTGCTGTCGATCACCGACGCCTTCCTGCTCGCCTCCGCACCCAACGACCGCCAGGTCAAGTCGATCGTCGACGAGATCGAGGAGCGGCTCAACAAGGAGCTCGGCGCCAAGCCGGTGCGCCGTGAGGGCGACCGCGACGCCCGCTGGATCCTCCTGGACTACGTCGACATCGTCGTCCACGTCCAGCACAGTGAGGAGCGTGTCTTCTACGCCCTGGAGCGGCTCTGGAAGGACTGCCCCGAGCTGCCGCTGCCCGAGGACGCCCTGAAGACCCGCGGCAAGGCCGCCGAGCACGCCGCGCTGACGGGTGCCGCCGACGAGACGGACGGTGAGCTGAGCTGAGCACCACCAAGGGCGGCAGCGGCCGCCGTATCGTCCTGTGGCGGCACGGTCAGACGTCGTGGAACCTGGAGCGCCGTTTCCAGGGCTCCACGGACATCGAGCTGACCGAGACCGGCGTGGCCCAGGCCCGCCGGTCCGCCCGGCTGCTCGCCTCGCTGAAGCCGGACGCGATCATCGCCTCCGACCTGAAGCGGGCCACGGCCACCGCCGGCGAGCTCGCCGTGCTCACCGGCCACCCCGTCGCGTACGACTCCGCCCTGCGCGAGACGTACGCGGGGGAGTGGCAGGGGCTGACCCACGACGAGATCGTGGCGCGCTACGGCGAGCAGTACGCCGCCTGGAAGCGCGGCGAGCCCGTGCGCAGGGGCGGCGGCGAACTGGAGACCGAGGTCGCCGACCGGGCCGCTCCGGTGGTCCTGGAGCACGCCGACAAGCTGCCCGAGGACGGCACGCTGGTCGTGGTGAGCCACGGCGGCACGATCCGCACCACCATCGGCCGGCTGCTCGGCATGGAGGCGCACCACTGGGAGAGCCTCGGCGGGCTCTCCAACTGCTGCTGGTCCGTCCTCGGCGAGGGCGCGCGCGGCTGGCGGCTCCTGGAGCACAACGCGGGCACGCTGCCCGAGCCGGTCCTCGGCGACGACGACTGAGTCGCCCGCAGACCCGGATTTCACTTTCCGGCAGGTCACAGGCTAGAGTTCTTCTTGTTCGCAGCGCGGAGCGCAGAGAACACGAGGGGCTATAGCTCAGTTGGTAGAGCGCCTGCATGGCATGCAGGAGGTCAGGAGTTCAATTCTCCTTAGCTCCACAGTCACCGAATCCCGTCCCCACCAGGGGGCGGGATTCGTCGTTTCCGTCACTGCCAGTCGTCCACCGCCTCGGCATGCAGCGTGGCCATCGCGCGACCGCTCTCCTCGTCGTTCGGCGTGTAGGCCACGATCCGGCACTCCGGCATCCCGTTGATGGAGAGCGACAGCGACGTCATCCGCAGCTCTCCCACGGTGTCGTGACGGAAGGTCTTGATCTGGCTTCCCGGCGGTACGACGTCGCCACTGCGCCAGAGCCGGGCGAAGTCGGGGCTGGCCTCCGAGAGCCGCCGCACGAACGACTCCCAGACCGGCTCGCCCACGTGCCTCCCGTACGCGCCGCGCATCTGGGCGACCATCAACGGAAGCTCCCGCCCCTTGTCGACGAGCGGACAGCGGTCCTCGTCCATCGTGAAGAGCGTCCACAGCACGTTGCGGAACCCGAAGGGGGTGTGCTGCGGATCAGAGAACAGCGCCCGGTACATCGAGTTGGTCGCCAGCACGTCGTACCGGCTGTTGTAGACCACCGCCGGACGCGGGACCAGGGCGTCCAGGATCCCCTGGAGCTCGGGGCCGACCGTCTCGACGGCCTCGGCGCCCCGGTCGGGCGCGAACGGCACCTCGGCCAGGTGGTACAGGTGCTCGCGCTCGGGCCGGTCGAGCCGCAGCGTGCGGGCGACCGCGTCGAGCACCTGGGCGGAGGCGTTGATCGGGCGTCCCTGCTCCAGCCAGGTGTACCAGGTGACGCCGACGCCGGAGAGCTGGGCGACCTCCTCGCGGCGCAGCCCGGGCGTACGGCGGCGCAGGCCGGGCGGCATGCCCACGTCCTCCGGAGTCACCCGCGCCCGGCGGCTGCGCAGGAACGCCGCCAGCTCCGGTCGGCGGCGCCGCTGTGTCGGTGCTGCCAAAGTCGTCACACCCCCATGGTCGAGTCCCCGTGCCGCCGTTGCCAGGTGGTGTCAGTACCAGCATCGGCGGGCTCTCGTTACCCGTATCGAATCCTCGTCACGCTGCCTCGTATGACGACGACCCCAACACGGCCCGTACTCAGTAAAGACGGTCGCACCGACAACCGGCCCGGCGCGCTGCTCGGGGTGGTTCTCGCGGCCCAGTTCATGGCACTGCTCGACGTCTTCATCGTCAATGTCGCCGCTCCCACCATCCGCACCGAACTGTCCGCCTCCGGGGCGGGACTTCAGCTCGTCATCGCCGGATACACCATCGCCTACGCGGTCCTGCTGATCACCGGCGCGCGGCTCGGCGACCGGCTCGGGCACCGGCGGACGTATCTGCTCGGGCTCGCCGTCTTCACGGCGGCCTCGCTCGCCTGCGGACTGGCCGCGGGAACGCGTCAGCTGATCGCCTTCCGGCTGGTCCAGGGCGCCGGGGCGGCCCTGATGATCCCTCAGGTGCTCAGCCTCATCCAGCGGAACTTCACCGGTGAGGGCCGCGTCCGCGCCCTCGGCGCGTACTCCGCGGTGCTCGCCACCGGCGCCGCGGCCGGCCAGGTCGTCGGTGGCATCCTCGTCAGCGCCGACCTGTTCGGCAGCAGCTGGCGGCCGGTCTTCCTCGTCAACGTGCCCATCGGACTCGCCCTGCTGGTCCTGGGCGCCCGGGTCCTGCCGCGCGACGCGCACACCGAGCCCGCACGCGCCCGCTCCCTCGACCTGCCCGGGCTCGTCCTGCTGGCCGCCGCCGTCTCGCTGCTCACGGTCCCCCTGGTCCTCGGGCAGGAGCAGGACTGGCCGCTGTGGGCCTGGATCTCGCTCACGTGCTCCGCGGCGGCCCTCGCGGCTTTCGGCGCCTACGAGTCCCGGCTCGCGCGCCGGGGCGGTGCACCCCTCATCGCCCCGCGCGTCCTGCGCATCCCGGGCATCGGACGGGCCGCGTTCGAGATCGCCGTGGCGATGGCCGTCAACGCCGGTTTCCTCTTCACCATCACCCTGCATCTGCAGGGAGGGCTCGGACACAGCGCCCTGCGCGCCGGGCTGACCCTCGCGCCGGCCGCCGCGGCCTTCGGTGTGGTCGGCCTCACCTGGCGGCGCTGGCCCGCCCGCCTGCAGCGCCTCCTGATCCCCGGCGGCTTCCTGCTGGCCGCCGTCGCCTCGGTGGCCATGGGCGGCGTCCTCAGGGGCGGCGACGCGGGAGGCTGGGGGCTCTACCCGGCACTCGCCGCCATGGGCGCCGGGCTCGCGCTGGCCTTCAGCCCGGCCCTGACCGGTGCGCTCGCCCGCGTACGACCCGAGGAGGCCGCCGACGCCAGTGGGCTGCTCGCCACCGTCACCCAGCTCGGCCAGCTGATCGGCGTCGCGAGCTTCGGCACACTCTTCCTCGCTCGGCTGCATACGCCGGGGGCGCATGACTCCGCCGACGCGCTGTCGGCGTGCGCACTCGCCCTGGCCGCCGCATCGATCTTGGGCGCGTCGGCCGCCCTGGTGCACCGAGCTCGCTGACCCCCTTGCGGGGCCATGGCAGAATCGGACGGCCGGAGGGGTACGAGGGTCCGGACGGGAGGGAGTGTGCGATGGCCGCGAGCGGTGCCGAGGGTGCCGAGACCGATGCCGTCGCCGAGCCCGTCGAGGACCGCGCCGCGGTCCAGGGGACCGGAGCGGCGCTCGACTGCCCCCCGTGCGGTTCCGCCCGGGTCGTCCAAGTGCTCGGCGACAACGGCGGAGTGTCCTTTGTGTGCACGTCCTGCGGCCACAGCTGGAGCTGATTGATGGGTGCACACAGGCGGAAGTGCGACTGGTGCGGCAGCGGTACGCCCATTGTCCGGGACATGGACCCGGTCAACACCGAGTACCAGTACTGGTGCGAGGAGTGCGCGAGGGCGCTGATCATAAAGGGCGACCCGATCGAGACCTACCGCGAACTCGAGGGGGAGCCGATCTACGGTCGACTCCTCGACGAGCACTGCACCCTCAAGCGCTTCTACTCCTTCGCCACGGCCTGACGCCATCGGTTGAGGCCGTACCCGAGGAACAGGGCGGTCGCGGTCAGCGGGTAGATCGCCGAGAGCAGCATCTGACCCGGGTTCTGGTCGAGTTCCGGACGCCCCGGGTCGTGCGGCACCCACCACAGCGCGAACGAGGCGAAGGCCAGTGCCACCGCGGCCACCGCCCAGCCGGGCCGCACGCGGTCGCGGCGGTCCACGAGCAGGACGAGCAGCGGGACGCACCACACCCAGTGGTGGGACCAGGAGATCGGGCTGATCATCAGCGCCGTCACGGCGCAGACGATCACGGCCAGGGCCTTGTCCCCGCGCAGCGCGGCCCGCACCGCGAGGGCCATGGCCGCACCACCGAGCATGGCCGCGACCAACGCCCACCACATGCCCGGGTCGTCGGTGTGCATCAGCCGCGCGAGCACCCCGCGCAACGACTGGTTGGCGGTCTCCTCCGCGAAGCCGACCCGGCCGGTCTCGAAGAGCGTCCCGGTCCAGAAGCGCTTGGAGTCGTACGGCAGGACCAGCGCGCTCATCAGGGTCGCCCCGAGGAACACCGCGGTCGCCGTGGCCGCCGTGCGCAGCCACTGGTTCCAGACCCTCTCGCGGCGCCACAGGAGCAGGCCGGCGACCAGGAGGAACACGACGAACAGACCGGGTGTGAGCTTCACCGCAGTCGCCAGACCGATGCCGAGGCCCGCCCAGCGGTTGCCCTCACGGCGTGTGAAGTCCCACAGCACCGCCACCGCGACGAGCAGATTGATCTGCCCGTACCGCAGCGTCGTCCACACCGGCTCGCACCAGACCACGACCGCCGCCACCAGGAACGTGGCCTGCCAGAGCCGCTCCCGCGAGAGGGACGGGCGGACGAGCTGGAGCGAGAGCTGGACCAGCGCGACCACGAGCAGCAGGTTCCCGGCCGTCGCCAGCGTCCGCATCAGCGGAACGCCGACGAAGGTCAGGGGGACGAACAGCAGCCCCGCGAAGGGCGGGTAGGTCATGGCGAGGTTCGCCGAGGTGGCGCGCATCGCGTAGAGGTCGCCCCCGGCCCGGACGGTCTCCCCCTCCGCCCGGTAGACCATCACGTCGAGCATGTTCACGTGGGCGACCCGTTGGGCCACCCAGAAGGCTATGAACGACACGAGACAGGCTGCCGCGGCAGTGGCGAGTGGCCACCGGCGGGCGCGGGTTCTGACGAGCACGGACACGGTCACAGAGGGGGACCCTACCGGGCACCCCCGGACCGTCCGGGAAATCGATTTGGTGATCCCCCGGGGGGCCGGTTAATGTTCTGTCTGTCGCCGCGGGGGAAACCCGGAACGGGGCGGACAGCAAGGGGCTATAGCTCAGTTGGTAGAGCGCCTGCATGGCATGCAGGAGGTCAGGAGTTCAATTCTCCTTAGCTCCACAGAAAGAAGAAGCGGATCATCCGAATCGGATGATCC